>JAITVO010000283.1 GCA_031285765.1 Cytophagaceae bacterium
GTATGTATTCGATATCTTCATTACATGTATCGCACCCGGAAAGCGCCTTTTTAATTTCCTTGAAAGGATAATCTCTGTACCACGTAGCATTTATTAACCCGTTGGCGTAGTCAAGCACGCATTAGCTCAATTCCGCCAACGGGTAAACCTGTAAAAACACTAACAATGAAAAATATTGATAATAAACCAATTGTTGGCACAAACTATTACAAGGCAAAAGCACACAATGCCACCGGCGTTAGTTTGTTGAGCAATGCAACATTTTCCCGTTATTCACGTCGTCTGCATTACCCCATACACATCACATTTATCAAGATAATTTTCTATTTCCCATTTTTTCTTTACCTTTGGGCTGTCAATTTTTAACCTGTTGAACGCTATGGCTCAAAAATCGGGACGAATACTTGCTGTCGATGATAATTCCGACATTCTTTTTACATTGCGACTTTTGCTGAATCCGCATGTTGAATCGGTGAAAACCGAAACCAATCCCAACGTGATTCCTCAATTGATGAAAGAAGAAGAGTTTGACGTAATTCTTCTCGACATGAATTTCACACGAGATGCTGTTAGTGGAACTGAGGGCTTTTCGTGGCTCGAACGAATTTTGGAAATCGACCCGCAGGCGGTAGTTCTCTTTATTACGGCTTATGGCGATGTGGAAAAATCGGTACGGGCAATTAAGGCGGGCGCTACCGATTTTATTATTAAACCTTGGCAAAACGAAAAGATGATTGCCACAGTATCGTCGGCTATTAAGTTGCGGCAGTCGCGGTGCGAAGTTTCGGGATTGAAAGAGAAGCAACGCGAAATGAACACCATTCTGAACTCTCAGTTTGTCGATTTTATTGGCGAATCGGAGGTTATGAAACGAGTATTTGCCACTATATCGAAAGTGGCGAGTACTGACGCCAATATTTTGATTCTTGGCGAAAACGGAACAGGAAAAGAGCTGGTTGCACGCGCTTTACACAGTCGTTCGCTACGCAGCGACGAAACATTTATCAGCGTTGATTTGGGCTCGTTGAGCGAAACACTGTTCGAGAGCGAATTGTTTGGACACGTAAAGGGCGCTTTTACCGACGCCAAAGCCGACCGTACGGGACGTTTTGAGCTGGCTTCGGGAGGAACCATTTTTCTCGACGAAATAGGAAACTTGTCGCAACCCTTGCAGGCAAAACTGCTGACCGTGCTCGAACGGCGCGAAGTAACACGTGTGGGCGCCGCCAAACCCAAACCTGTTGATGTTCGACTGATTTCGGCTACCAATATGAATATCCGTCAGGTAGCTGCCGAAGGCGGTTTCCGTCAGGACTTGCTTTACCGCATCAATACGGTTGAAATTGAACTGCCGCCCCTGCGCGAACGAACCGAAGATATTCCGTTGCTTGCCGACCATTTTTTGAAAATATATTCACGAAAGTATAACCGTAAAATATCGCGCCCAAGCGCCGCCGTAATGAAAAAACTGTGTGCCTACTCGTGGCCCGGTAATGTACGCGAGTTTCAGCATGTAATTGAACGCGCCCTTATCATGAGCGAATCGAATACGCTCACCGAAAACGACTTTTACCTTACAACTCACTGCACTCAGCAGGAAGATGTTGAATTTGATTCGTTCAACCTCAACGACATCGAAAGAAAAATTATCGACAAAGTGTTGAAAAAACATCAGGGAAATGTTTCAAAAGCTGCTCCCGAACTTGGATTAACAAGAACTGCATTATATCGACGTCTTGAAAAACACAGTCTTTAACAAATTCAGGCTGAAGATCCTGATACGGATAGCGCTGCTGGTGGCAACAATCGGTCTTTTTTTTGCACTGATGCAGTTTCATTCATCGTTGTTTTTTTCCGCCATACTGACAGGACTTGTTGTTGTTGTGCAGATTGCAGAGCTGATATACTTTATCGACCGCACCAACAAGCTATTGAGCGATTTTTTGTTATCTATCCGCTATTCGGATTTTACGCGGCACTTTCAGGTGGAAACAACCAATTCGTCGCTCGACCGACTCAAAAAAACATTTAACGATGTAATTAAAAATTTTCAGTCGGTACGAATTGAAAGGGAAGAGAGCCACTATTATCTGCAAACAGTGATTCAGCACATCGGCATTGCGCTGATTGCCTATCAAAAGGATGGACAGGTGGAGCTGATTAACGATGCCACCAAAAAGATGTTTCGGATACTAAACCTGCCAAATATTCATGCGTTAAACGATTTGTACCCCGAACTTGTTCAGATACTTCTCAACATAGGTCATGGCGAAAATGCACTGCTGAAAATCAGCAAAAACAGCGAGGAGTTGCAGCTTTCGATTTACGGAACTGGGTTTAAAATACAGAATCGAAGCATTCTGCTGGTTTCCATCCAAAACATCCGTCATGAATTGGACGAAAAAGAGATGGAGTCGTGGCAAAAACTTATCCGTGTGCTGACTCACGAAATTATGAACTCCATTACGCCCATTCTTTCACTGTCGTCAACCGTGCGCCTGCTGATGAACAGCATTCTTGAAACAGCAGAACAGGATGCGCAGAGCGAAAAAGTAGAAAACATCGCCGAAATAAAAGAAGCGCTCGCAACCATTCAGAATCGCGCCGAAGGACTGATTCATTTTGTGAATACTTACCGCAATCTAACTCAAATACCAATGCCAAGCATTTCCACGTTTTCGGTATTGCAGCTGCTGCATAATGTTTACGATTTGTATCGTAACGAAATGAGTGAGGCGGGCATTGCTTGTATGGTAAACGTGGAACCCGATTTTATGGAACTTTCGGCTGACAAAAAGCTAATTGAACAGGTGCTGATTAATCTGGTAAGAAATGCCATTCATGCTATGCAGAACGAAACCAAAAATCCGCTTCTTGAACTTCGCGCTTACTTGAACAAACACGGTAAAGTAACAATTCAGGTAACCGACAATGGACAAGGCATTCTTCCCGAAGTAGTAGAACGTATTTTCATTCCGTTTTTCACCACCAAACCGCAGGGGTCAGGCATCGGGTTGAGTCTTTCGCGCCAAATACTGCGTTTGCATGGCGGTAACATCAGCGTGAGGTCGGAGCCGGAAAAAGAAACAGAGTTTACACTGACATTTTAATGTAAAACTATATTTATTAAAAGATTAACACCATGCGAATTGATATATTAACCCTTTTTCCCGACATGTTTACGGGACCGTTTAACGAATCAATTATCAAACGCGCCCGCGAACAGGGTATTGTTGAAATTGTACTGCACAATATCCGCAACTATTCCGACGACAAACACCGCCGCGTTGACGATTACCCTTTTGGCGGCGGAGCGGGAATGGTGATGCAAATTGTTCCCGTTGCCAAACTGATTGAACAACTGAAAAAAGAGCGCAGCTATGATGACATTATCTATCTGTCGCCCGACGGCGAGCGCTTTAATCAGCAAATAGCCAACCGGCTGTCGCTTTCAAACAATCTGATACTGCTTTGCGGACATTACAAAGGCGTTGACCAGCGCATTCGCGACCATTACATCACTCGCGAAATATCTATCGGCGACTACGTGCTTACGGGCGGCGAACTTGCAGCCGCCGTTATTGCCGATGCTGTTGTCCGCGTTATACCAGGAGTTATCTCCGACGAAACTTCGGCGCTCTCCGATTCATTTCAGGACAATCTGTTGGCGCCTCCCGTTTACACTCGTCCGGCAGAATACAACGGCTGGCGTGTGCCCGACGTTCTGCTATCGGGACATCAGAAAAAAATTGACGAATGGCGCGAACAACAAGCGATGGAACGTACAAAACGGCTACGTCCCGATTTACTGGAGAGCGGAGAATGAATTACGGGTTGCAATTTCCACCAAAATATTAATGGTGACACGTCTGCGCAGTCGGTAATTTTCAAGTGAATGGCGTCATATTATCTCATTATGTGGGGCTGAACATGTATATAACGCTCAGTTCTCAACATCGCAGCATCTTCTTATTTAATTTCTATTGTTACCATAGCGTTTTTTTGTTGCGAAGATAAAGCTATCATTTGCATCATACAAAATTATCTCTCAATTATTTAACAAACTTTGTATAGTGTACTTTTAAGTATCGGTTAATTCTTTCTCTCTCTCTCTCAACAAAAATAAGAAATTAATCCTTAAAAACTGCTTATAATTTTTCGAATACAAATCTAAAGGTTGGCTAAAGCCAACGACAATGAAGATTTACACTTCACCTCCCGATTACCTCCGAAGCAACCTTCCGCGCTTCCCTGTCGGATTCCAGATAATCATTAAAAGCAGGCATCGTGATAAACGATACCTTTTCCAATGTTTTTTCGATAACGGACGACATTCCTGTAAAGGAAATTCTTTCTTTTAAAAATGCTTCAACGGCAATCTCGTTAGCGGCGTTCAAAATGCAGGGCGCGTTGCCGCCGCGCTCCATTGCTGCGAAGGCAAGCGATAAATTGTGGAATACCGACCTGTTAACCTGTTCAAACGTCAGGCTGGAATAATGGGTGAAGTTCAATCGGGGAAAATCGGTTTGTTTACGTTGAGGATAGGTCATGGCATACTGAATCGGCAGCCGCATATCAGGCAAACTCATCTGCGCCTTCATCGAGCCATCGGTAAACTGCACCATCGAATGAATAATGGATTGAGGATGAATGATGACTTCGATTTGCGACGGTTTCAAGTTGAAAAGCCACTTTGCTTCTATTGCCTCCAAGCCTTTGTTCATCATTGATGCCGAGTCAATCGTAACCTTGCTGCCCATATCCCAGTTGGGATGTTTCAATGCTTGCGCTGGAGTTACTGTTTCGAGAAATACGGCATCCCTGCCTCTAAAAGGACCTCCCGATGCGGTAAGTATTATTTTTTCGACACCGTTTTTGTGTTCGCCCTGAAGACATTGAAAAATGGCTGAATGTTCGGAATCAACAGGAATAATGGGAACTCTTTTTGATATCGCAGTGGCATTCATCAAATCGCCCGCTACAACCAGCGACTCCTTATTGGCAAGCGCAACAGGCGTTCCCGCTTCGAGTGCTGAAATGGCAGGTTGCAATCCCGAAAAACCTACGAGAGCCGACAAAACCATGTCTATGTTCGACATGGCTGCAACCTGCGCAATGGCTTCGGCACCTGCGTAAATTTTTATCGGCAGGCGTTTCAGCGCCTCGCTCACGGTTTCGTATTTTTGCTTGTTGCCAATGACAACAATATTGGGTAAGTATTTTTTAGCCTGTGCAACAAGCATGTCGGTGTTGTTGTTGGCTGTAAGCGTTTCGACCGAAAACGATTCGGGAAGCGCGTCAACCACCTCCAGTGCCTGTCTCCCAATCGAGCCTGTTGAACCTAATATTGCAAGGCGTTTGACCATAGCCGTTTTTATTAAAAAGTCATATATTCCTGTGGATTCAAAGGCGTACCGCTGTGCCACAATTCAAAATGCAAATGAGGTCCAGTTGTCAGTTCTCCCGAATTTCCTATCCGTGCAATGGCTTCGCCGGCTTTTATCACTTCGCCCACATCTTTCAGCAGCCGCTCGTTGTGCTTGTATATCGAAATGAGATTGTTAGAGTGTTGAATCTGAATAACATAACCGGTTTCCACTGTCCATCCCGAAAAGGTAACAACGCCGTCCATTACAGCCGCTACGCGAGTACCCGGAGATGCCACAATGTCAACGCCGTAATGTTCCTGCGACGCGCCAAACGGATTAATAACCAATCCTTTCACAGGACTGAAAAAGAAAACGTTTGCAAGATTAAACGACGCTGCCTGCGTTGGTTGCCGGATGGATAAATTAAACTTCTCTTCTTTTTCGATTTGGCTGCGGAAAATAGAATCCTGCGCCGAACGCTCAAATGTAACCGGTTGTGCGGGCTGATGCGGGGTTGTATCGTTTTCGGAAATATCAGCCTGTTCGGGAACTTCGCCTCTGAGTATTGCCTGAAAGTTGTTGATTAACTTGTTACGGCGTTCAATTTCCATAATCAGCGAATCCACTCCTTGCGCGTTTCTCACAATGAGCAATCGTTGGTTAGAGTCGGGATACCCCGGAATAAATTCCCTTAAATCGGTAAAAGCGATTAAAAATATTACCAAAATAATCAGCAAAACCGATGAAACGCCAATGGCGGTAAACACATTCATTCGCGACAGACGTAGTACCAGCGCCTCTTCATAAGTATGTTCGTTAAATACAACAAGGCGGTATTTGTTGTTGAGTTTCTTCAGCCACGATTTTTTTTTGTGTGATGTTGTCATGAAAAATGCTTTAACAGGCAGCAAAATTAAAAATAAAAATAACAGGGAGATACATTTGAAGTATATTTTCGAGAAAAAGAATATTTTGAGATGGTGAAAAAGGAGGTTTTATGCAAGGTTTTCAATAAAATATTGTTTTATAAATATGCTGATATAAAACGCAATATGATTATTTGCAAAAAAAATACGGCAAAAATTTGGAGGTTTAATAAAAAATGAATTACCTTTGCACCGCGAAATACGATAGATATTATATATGCGATATATTGCGGGGTGGAGCAGTTGGCAGCTCGTTGGGCTCATAAC
>JAITVO010000294.1 GCA_031285765.1 Cytophagaceae bacterium
GGATTAATCCTCTTGCTGCTTTTATTCGCAAATCAATTCTGTTTGAGTATAAAAAAAATGGAGAGTTCATCACTCTCCATTTTTACCCTTAATTCGCAATTAAATCAGTTCGATACTCCGTTTCACAAACTTGCTTAGCGCTTCGCCTTTCAGCATGTTGTTACTAAGCAGGGCGAGGTCAATCAGTTGCGATACGAGTTTTTCATTTGCAGCAAACTCTTTTAACAGAGTGCTTTTCTTCGACTTCTGTTCGTCAATCTTTTTGTTGATGTCGCTCAATTCTTCTTTTTCGGCTTGCGGAACCTCTTCATCTTTCATCTTTTTGTGCGATGTTTCAAGTTCGCCTCTTCTGCCTTCGAGCGAGGTAATGCGACTGCGGATGCCGGTTAATTTTTCACCAACCGACGTTTCAACCCTTTCGGTAATCCTCGCTATAAGCGGATGGTTGCCGTTCAAAACCAGATTATAGCTGTCGGGCAATTCGCCGTAAAACGACATGCCGCCGCCCATTGCGCTCATTTCTTTCATGCGGCGCATAAATTCCTGTTGGGTAATCATCACAGGCGAGTCGTTTTCGCTTAATGCTTCGAAGGTTACAATGAAATGTGCTTTCGACATTTCGGGCCTTTGCGACTGAAATACTGTTGTCAGTTCGTCGCGCTGGTCAGCGGTCAGTTTCAGTTCGTTTTGCTCTTCCTTTGCAATGAGTTTTTCAGGGATGTCGCTGTCCACGCGCACAAAGCGGCTTTTTTCGAGCTTCTGCTCCAAGTGATTCACAAAATGGGTATCAAAATATCCGTCCATCATCAGTACATCGTAGCCTTTGTTCGATGCAGCTTCGATAAAGCTGAACTGCGCTTCTTTGTCGGTGCTGTAAAGATAAATCAGGTTGCCATCTTTGTCGGTTTGGTTCGTCTTAATCAGGTCGCGGTATTCGTCAAAGGTAAAGTACTTGCCGTCGCAGTTTTTCACAAGCGAAAACTTCATGGCACGCTCGGCAAACTTTTCTTCGGTGAGTATTCCATATTCAATAAAGAGCTTGAGGTCGTCCCACTTTTCTTCAAAAGTTTTTCGGTCGTTTTTAAATATTTCCTCGAGCCTGTCGGCAACTTTTTTGGTGATATAGTTCGATATTTTCTTCACATTACCATCGCTTTGCAGGTACGAGCGCGACACGTTGAGCGGAATATCAGGCGAATCAATCACACCGTGCAGTAGCGTCAAAAATTCGGGAACAATGCCCTCCACCGAATCAGTTACATACACCTGATTGCTGTAGAGCTGAATTTTGTTTTTCTGAACTTCTACGTTTCGTTTAATTTTGGGGAAATACAAAATACCAGTGAGGTTAAACGGATAATCTACATTGAGATGGATGTGAAACAGCGGCTCGTCGCTCATCGGGTACAGGTCGCGGTAAAAAGTGGCATAGTCCTCGTCCGACATGTCGGCGGGTTTGCGCGTCCACAGTGGATTAGTTTCGTTAATTACATTGTCCTCGCCAGTTTCCTTCTCTTTGCCGTCAGCCCATTCGGTCTTTTTTCCCAAAGCGATGGGTACGGGCAAAAAGCGGCAATACTTTTTTAGCAAACGGTTGATTTCGTTTTTATCAACAAACTGTTTGTTCTCGTCATCAATATGAAGGATGATTTCAGTTCCACGGTCGTCTTTTTTAGCTTCTTCGATGGTGTATTCGGTGTCGCCGTTACTTGTCCATTTTACTGCCTGCGCTCCTTCGCGAAACGATTTGGTAATAATTTCTACCTTCTCAGCTACCATAAACGAACTGTAGAATCCCAAACCGAAGTGCCCTATAATTGCATTGGCGTCCTTCTTGTATTTTTCAAGAAACTCGTTTGCGCCCGAAAATGCCACCTGATTGATATATTTATCAATTTCTTCGGCAGTCATTCCCACGCCACGGTCAACAATGGTAATTGTTTTCTTTTTTTCGTCGAACCTGACCTGAATTGTAAGTTCGCCCAATTCACCTTTAAATTCGCCCACACTTCCAAACGTTTTCAACTTTTGTGTAGCATCAACGGCGTTCGAAATCAGCTCGCGCAAAAATATTTCGTGGTCGGAATAAAGGTATTTTTTAATAATCGGAAAAATATTTTCCGTAGTAACCCCAATATGTCCTTTTTGCTTTTGCATAACTCTGCTTTAAATTTATGTGTTTTTACAAATGCTTTTTATTTTAACGGAACGGCTTTTTTCAAAGTGTGTGCCAAAGTTGCAGAATGTTGCACCATGTACAAAATATTGACAGAACCACGACACCTCTCTGCCAGTCGTCCTGTCAAAGGTAGGGTGTAAATAAACGATGCAAACATAATTTACCAACATTTTGTCCTTAATAGAACAATACTTAACAAAACTGCCTGTTTTTCAGTTGTCATATCCATTGTGCGACAAAACGTCGGCGCAATGGGTTGTTTTGTCAGTATTTATGCCAAACTGTCATCAATAATATTAAAATGATAACAGTTTATGCTGTTTGCAAAGTTGCGCAGGAACGGAATTTCGGCTCATAGAGCCGTCCTTGCGCGACTATATAGTGTATATCATCTTGTCCGTAGATTAAAATCTACGGTTAATAAAGTACCGAAAAGAGTGGAGTGTATTTAATTTGTGTTTGCCATCGCAATGCAGGCGAAATAGTTTCCTTTGTTTGGATAAAACGTAATTTTAAGACAAATATAAAATTACGGGATTTTTTGCAAGCATTATCAATTTGTCTAAATTGACATACCATAGAGAAATCCATCCGAATTATAATTACACGCAACCATTTTTTCAATCTTTTTCAGCAAATTTTCGTTGGCGTATAATAAATTGAATTTAATAGTGGAATTTTGGGAATGTTTTTACCTAACTTTGCAGGAAATAATTTTGCGTTAAATTGTTGGAATTGCCTTTTACAAAATAAAATGCAGAATAATAAACTCAATAAATTTACAGAAGATGAAAAAAAAATGGATTTGTACCGTGTGCGGATATGTACACGAGGGTGCAGAAGCGCCGGAACGTTGCCCACAATGTAAGCAACCCAAAGAAAAATTCAAAGAAATGGTTGAATCTCAAGGGGCATTGCAATTTGCCGATGAACACGTGATTGGTGTAGCCAAAGGCGTTGACCCTGTTATTTGGGAAGGTTTACAGGCTCATTTTATGGGTGAAGCAACTGAAGTTGGAATGTACCTTGCCATGAGTCGTCAAGCTGACCGCGAGGGTTATCCTGAAATTGCAGACGCATTTAAACGCTATGCTTTTGAAGAAGCTGACCATTGTGCCCGTTTTGCCGAATTGATTGGTGAAATGGTTTGGGATACAGAAACAAATCTTAAAAAACGCATGGAAGCTGAAGCTGGAGCTTGTGCCGACAAAAAAAGAATTGCTACTCTTGCAAAACAGCAGAATTTAGACGCAATTCACGACACCGTACATGAAATGGCTAAAGATGAAGCGCGACATGGAAAAGGTTTTGAAGGTTTGTATAATCGTTATTTTAAAAAATAATAAATCAATAGCCTGTTAAAATCTCTGATTAAAAAAATCCTTTTTGAATTTGCAAAAAGGATTTTTTTATTGGATTTTCTGTGCTTATACTCCATGCTTTGGGGCAAATATATAAGGGAACCTCTAAAAACTCAAAGTTCGTGGCTTGCGAGGCGATAAAAGCACAGTTTACATAAAGGTAAATGAGCATTTTATCGTCCGAAGCATAACGAAGAAATTGGAGTTTTTAGAGGTTCCCTTAATTTATTTTTTGTTCAAATTATGCAAAGTATGCCTTTTAATGCCGTTAAGTGTTTCCCAATACAGTTACATACCAATCTTCGGCATCCGGAAATCGTATTCCAATTTTACCGAATTAAAACGCCCTATATTCAATCCTTTTATATTGATGCCGGGCATTGCCGACCTGTCCCATTGCGGGAGACCCTGTACATGGATAGGGTCGCCGATGTATGCCGATGCACCCTCCTCGTTCACGTAGCCAAAACGGCAGTACTGCGCAAAGGTAACTTCGAGAAAGATGGTGACTGTTGCAAGTTTGAATGGTTTTGTGAGCAGCAGTTTGCGTGTGCCGTCCGAAATTTGCCATAGTTCGAGAGAACTGTTGCGTACCGACAGCCCGATGGCGTTGTTTCGGGTTCCGTAAAGGCAAATTCCGGCGGGTGCGCCAACAACGTCGAGTGTGGCTATCATCAGGTAGTCGCTGCGGCGCGGACGCAAGCCAAGAAAGGAGCCGACCGGCGTATCTTTTCCTTTCAACGCAAGTTTACTGTCGGAGAAACTGTATTCGGGCTTGGGCAGGGTGGCGTCCCACATCCATTCGTGGTTGAGTTGGTCTGAATCGAAGTTATCTTCAAAGTTGCCCACGCTGCTTTGCTGCGTGCCTTTAACGGGTGTTTCTGCCTGAAGCGACGCTGTTGTTCCGTAACGGAAATGGAGCCAACCGGTTGCGTCGTCCCACACAATTTCGTCCATCATGCCTTGCCTGCCTGTGTAAATGCCTGTTGTTCCTCTGTAGGCGTGATACAGGTAGAAGTAGCGGTTGTTGGGCGTGGCTACAAGCGTTCCGTGCCCTGTGCATCGCCAGTGTTCGTCGCCGGTGAGGATGGGGTTGCCCTTGTATTTTTCCCAAGGTCCTTTAATTGACTTTGCCCGCGCAACACCTGTCATGTAGTTACAGTTGACGCCGCAGCAGTTGTTGCCTGCATAAAACATGTAAAGGTAGTCGCCATGTTTCACGATGCACTGACCTTCGATTCCGCCAGCTTCCCATGTGTTGGTTTCGGCTTCGACAAGGGTGAAGGCTTCGCCGGCGAGCGCCAATCCGTCGCTGGTAAGTTCGGCTCCGAGTATTTCAATGTTGCGGTCGTTGTCGAGCCCGTAGGCTTTCCAAGTGAGGTACGGCTTGCCGTCGATTTCAATCGCGAAAGCGTCAATTGCTTCGTTTGTCCATTCAACAATAACGCCGTGGTCGGTAAATCCTTTGCGGATATCGTCGGTTGTTGCCACGCCGATGAACGACTTGCGGTCGCGCTTGCGGCGAGCGGTGTAATACACATAAAAGGTTCCGTTGCGATAAAAGAGTTCGGGCGCCCAAAAGCTACCGTGTGTCCATTCGGGCACGTTGTTAAAAAGCCCGCCAAGAAACGTCCAGTTTACCAAGTCTTTCGATTCGTAAAGGCGATAGGGAGGCGCCCATTCGGCAGATGTTCCCGCCGCATAGTAGGTGTCGCCCACGCGAATTACGGTTGGGTCGGGAAAATCGCCTGCTATAATTGGATTTCTGTAGGTCGATTCTTGCGAAAAGGATATCTGCGAAAGCAGTAAAAAGAAAAGGATGATTGAATTATTATTCATAATGGCAAACAATTTTATGGTTCGGCAAAATTAATATTAAAATACAAAAGTCAATATGGAACACGAATAAATTAGGAACGCGGGTAACATGAATTTGCACGGACTAAAAAATGTTGGGGGAGTAGTAAAGTGCGATGCGACACAGAAAAAAAACGCAGACGACGTGGATAACACGAATACGGATAAATTGAAACACGGATGACACGAAAAATGCGTAGCATGGGTTATTAATATTCAATTCTCCATTCAGAAAGTACAGCCCCTGCTATGATAGCATTAAATACACCGGTGAAGCGAAGTGTAACCAGCGATTAATAAAAGTATTGTTTCTGCGATCTAAAGGTAATACCCTTTAGATCCACAAATTAAATTGCAATTAATTCAGGCTTGCTGTCAGAAACATTGAAAAAAGCAATGCCTTTCTTTTCAACTCTTCGAGCGCTCTGAACGAAGGCGAAGGTGTCATTTCTCTCAATTCTTCATCGGATAAAACGAGCAACATCTTTTGAAGTCGTTTTCCGCGATTGTTCAGCAATGTAAGTTTCGAGTAAAAATTTTCTTCCATAAAAAACATTTTAGCATTTTACAGCCAAACGTTTTTTTGAGGCAGTTAGTATATAATACCTTGAATATTTGTATTCAAAATAACAATCTTTAACTCTACGCATTAGTGTTCTTCAAACAATGAATTGATGGTTATTCATTAAGTTGTTTTCTGAAAAAACAGATTGTTGTGCATCGCAAATATGTAGTTGTACATTGCAAATATGTAGTTGTACATTGCAAATATGTAGTTGTGCATCGCAAATATGTAGTTATGCATCGCAAATATGTAGTTATGCA
>JAITVO010000357.1 GCA_031285765.1 Cytophagaceae bacterium
TTTGAGTTTTTAGAGGTTCCCTGAATAGACTTCCCACGCAAACCCCAACGCAGGTAATGCGGTCTTCCGCCCTCATTCCCTTATTCGGGAAAAACATGCCTGCAAGGGTATTACAAGCGGCTCAAAAAAATCTCCACACCTGCGCTACGCTTCGGGTAGTATTTTTTTCGCCGCCCTTGCAAGCACCGCCGCCACACTTCACTGTTGCGCTCCAGCCCACTTCGCTACGCTCCGTTTGGTGCTCACAATGGCGTCCCAGCTTGTTTTCCCCACAATCATGCTGTTAATGCCGCGTTTGGCATCGCCACGATAAACGTAGCAATGCGCACAGCCTGCACTTATCTTGTGGCAGCCGTGCCACAGATTCCACATCTTCGAGTTCGTTTCAATCTTATTTGCAGTCATCTTTTTTGTTTGTTAATAAATCTAAACTTATGCCAAGATAAAATGCAATTACTCCTGTTGCAAAATAACACAACAACAGCGTATTTTGCAGAAAATAGAAAGACGTTGAACAGAACGCATATCCAAAGCATCAACAGCAATCAGCAAACAAATATGTATTGAGCAGTTTTGGCAGTTGTGTGTTGCCACAATGCTGTTATGTTTATGTTTTTATCTTCTGATGATTTTCTGATAAGTTTCGTTTTCGATGCGGAGGCATTCATTTTCGCTTTCAAGCTCAGCTATACATCGCGTAGGCTCGGTATTATGCATTGATAGCATACCAGCTGGCAGTTACATTCCAATATCGAAAAAATAAGTTGCGCTCAAGTACTTGCGTTGCCTGCCAAAGCACCGATATACGCAGGCTGGTGCGTTTATAGAAACTCAGCAGCGTACTGTTGGCTATTCCCATGTGGCGAGCAACCGCAGTTAGGTTCATCGGGCTTTCTTCTATGTAGCTGCGGAGCATTTCGCCGTCGTAAATAGATTTTGTACTGTATCTTAACTTCATTGATGTACGATTTTACAAATTTATGCCGCAAATATAGAAATAATTATTTTGACTTACAAATATTTTTGTTTAATTATTCTACAAAGAAGTAGATTCAATAAATAATTAATTTATTATTATAAGCATTGTCGAATATGGCATAAATAATATAGTAGTTATAATAAATAATATAGTAGATTATATCAACATAAATATATTTCATATAAACATTATTGTAGCTTTATTGAGCATTATTATAGCATAAAATCTGCAATTACGAAGTTATATTTTATACTGTAAAAGTTTTTATGAATATTACAGTAGTTTTTATGAACATATAAGTATTTCAAATGAACATTTATATGTTTCTTATGAATACATAAGTATTTCGCATGAACATTTAAGTGTTTCGCATGAACATTTAAGTGTTCCGCATGAACATTTAAGTATTTCGCATAAACATTTAAGTGTTCCGCATGAACATTTAAGTGTTTCGCATGAACATTTAAGTGTTTCGCATAAACATTTAAGTATTTCGCATGAATACAGTGGTAGGTATATTGAACATTACTGCAATTCTAATCTGAAATTATGCAGTTTTAATCTATATTTTAATAGTTGTCATATATTCAAACAAAAATTGTTTGCAAATAATAGAGAATTCCAGTTTTAACTGTTCAGTTTTATTTATTAACAAGTAGATTAATCCCCTTGTTACTTTTATACTCAAATCAATTCTGTTATGAGTATAAATATTGAATAACAGTTTATACAAAAATTACTGTTTTATAAATGTCATATATTCATGATAATGGAACACGTAACATTAGCGAGTAATATAAATTAAATTGCTATAAGTATAAATCAAAAATTAAATTACACTAAAAGTAAACCTTAATGAACACACAAGGCTCACAAACGACACTATGCCGTTGTAAGCCTTGTGTGTTCCTTGCGTACTTTGTAGTAAAATATAGTATCAATTAATTTATGTTGAGTACTTAAATGAAACGATGCTGTCCAAAAATACTTTTTTTCAGACAGCATCATTTCTCCACTCTTAATTTTTACATTCCTCAATCCCTCAATCTGCAACTCTCACCCTCACCCCTTCGCTGTGCGCACTGTACTCAGGTGCGTACATGCACTGGAATGTTGTAATGCCGTTCGAAAATTCGCCGCGATGAGTTACGCGAAGTTCGTACTCGAAAACGTAAACACCTTTGCGAAGCAATGGGATAAAAAAGTTTACAGCGGCATCTTTCACACTTTGGTAGTACCACAAACCGTCCTGACAGTGGTAGCCCGACAGCGTTGTAACAGGTTCAAACGCGGAGGCTCGCATATCCTTCAGGTGAACGTACTCATAGTCGCGGTCGGCGCGAAGTTCCATGCGAACAGTAACCAAGTCGCCCACGCTAAGCATGTCGCCATTTCCCGAAAGGGGAACAAGCACAGGTCCGCGCTCAGTGTTGCGTTTTATAAATAGCTGTTTGCCCATGCGTAGCGAAGTTTCAGCCGAAGTTATTCTGTCCAGCTGCTCAAAGTATTGCCAGTAAAGCGCTCCCCACGCAATACCCGCGCGGTTGGGATTCTTTACCACAAGTTCGCTCATATTTTTGCGGATGTCAGAGCCGTTCCATGAGGTTTTAACGTAGCCTGTGCCGGCTTCGGCGGCAATTTTCTCAGTGGCGGCTTTCGCCAGCGGTTTACCGCCGATGCTTACTTCGAGCAGAGCGCTTTCGTCGAGCAGGTTACTGCCCGTCATCAGCAGGGCAAAACACGCTTCGGCAGTAGCTTTTGTGGTGCGCCAGTCGGCGGTTTGCTTGTTGCGAAGCAGCCAAATCTTCATCTCTTCAACCGAGCGCATGTCGGCAGCTACTTCATCAAAAACCTCGATGAGCAAAGCCTGCGTTTCAACAGGCGCCTGATACCAGAAGTAACCGGCGCGGTTTTCGTTAAAGTACATCCCCATTTCGTCGCTTTGCAAAGCACGTTCTTTAAGCGAGCGGATAACATCGGCAGCCGTTTCAGCATTTCCGTATCGATGCAGTACAAGCGCCGCCATTGCTTGGCTGTAAAAATCCATCTGCATCCAGTATACGGCAGCCTGTTTCAGGTAATAAGCGTGCGCCTCGCGCTGCTGCACATTCGATGGCTCGTGTTTGTCAAAACTGCAAGCATAAAGATAGTGCATCTGCACAACTCCAATGTGCTGCTTGCCCAAATCCACATCTTTTATTTTGCGCAAAGCATCGTAATCATCCTTTATACATCCGTCAAGATAAGCAATCGCTTTGCGCGTAATGCCGTCGGCTTCCGCACCGAAATCTCCCGAAAGGGCATTGAGCTTGTGCAGGTGTCCCATTCCGCTTACAATGTGCTGCGTAATGTAGCGACTTGCCGGAAGTTCGGCAAACCATGGAAATGCGCCGTTATCCAACTGCGCTTTTTTCAACTGCTCAATGGCGCGACGCTGTTCAGATGCCATCCGGTTGAGGTCGAACAGCAGCCCAATGCGTTTTTTGCGTTCCGACTCATTGTCAGCCTGCATTATCCAAGGAGTTTCTTCGAGCATAACCTGTTTCAGCTCCTGATTCTTTTCGAGATTGGAGAGCAGCGCCTCTTTGTTTGCCGGAATATTGCGCCATAACTCAAATACCTGCTTTACGCGGGGCGAACTGTTTACTGCCGCCGCCGACAGCGAGTTGGCATAGAAGCGCGTAAACACTTGCTCCGAACATTCGTAAGGATACTCCATCATGTAGGGCATTGCTTGAATGGCATACCACGCCGGATTCGACGTAAACTCAAGCGTAAGCCGGTGATGTCGCAATGTATTGGAGCGATTGCTGTTCATCCTCTCAAAAGTGAGCTTTTTCTGTTCGCTTGCGCGGATGCTGAACGGCATGGTTTCGGTAACAAGCATCCTGTTGGTAAGCACCGGAATAGTACGCTGTTCGCCGTCGGTGTGAACGCCCGCCTGCGCAGTAACTTTGTAAGTAATTGCACCGACGCCTTCGGGTATCGCAAGTTTAAAGTTAAAAACCTTGCTTTGCTTGGCGCTAACGGTAAATGTCATCGCCGGTCCTGCCTTGCACATTTTCGCAGTAAGCACATCCATAGTCATTGCATCAAACAACTGAAGCGAAACCGATGTTTCGAGGTCGCTGCCGGTAATATTGTTTACCTTTGCAGTAAACCATATTGTATCGTTTTCGCGAAAAAAGCGCGGCGCATTGGCGCTAATGGCAACCTGCTTTTGCGTAATAAGTTCATTGCTAACCGTGCCCACCTTAAACTCAGACGTATGTGCAAAACCAAGCATCTTCCATCGCGTAAGCGCTTCGGGAATGGTGAAATCAATAATGATTTCGCCATTTTCGTCGGTACGCAACTGCGGATAAAAGAAAGCGGTTTCGTTAAAGTTTTGGCGCGTGGCAATTTCGGCGAGTGGGGTTGCTTCTTCATAATTGCCTGAATCGCGAATAGGTAGCGACTCATTTGTTATCATATCATCCTGTCGAGTAATTGGAATTAATTCTTCCTCTACAACATTATACAGCGCCAAACCATCTTCAGCCATTTCCATCGACTCACGCTGTACAGCGCCGCTTGCCATCGATTTCATCATACGCATATCTTTCAGCCCTCTTATTCCGACATTACCATAACTGTAATACTCGTGAGGAATCAAAACCGGATGCACAGGCATAAACACCCCTGCCCAAGGCAATTCGTAATTCACATAACTGGTTTTTGCAAACCGTTGCTGTTCGGGCGTACTCCATTGCAAAGCAATATGGGAGCGTTGCGGATAAAAGTTGCTTATATCCGGAAAAATGTGCGGCGCAAAGGCATCAAGCGAAGCATCGTAAAGCGTGGCAATCATTTCAGCCATCTCCTTTTCGCCCGCTTTGTTGCTCACCGATAGCGTCCATTTCTCCCTTTCGCCGGGCAACAGCTGGTTGCGGAAAGTAGTAAACTTAACGTCGAGCATTTTATTGGCATAAGGCACATTAATTTCAACCATTTGTTTATACACGCGGTTGTTTTGCACCATTACAAACTGTACGGCAAAGCCGCCGCGATAGGTTTCCTTAACGGGAATAACAATTTGCTGCGGCGTTGTACCTGTGCGGATAGTCGCAGTTTCGACAATCGCATTTTTGTGCACCGTTTCGTAATAGATATACGTGTCGGCATTGCCGCCTGCTACCATAAATTGCACGTTTTCGCCTGCTTCGGCAAATGTTTTGTCCGCAGTGAGCCACTCGCCCATGTTGCGGATGGGCGCGGCAGGCATAGCATCGTTTACCAACCGCACAAAGCGAATGTCTTCCACTTCAACGCCGCTTTCGTTACGCGCTTTTATATGGATGCGATACATGCCCTGCTCGGCGTTAGCCATCGCATCAAGCGCAATGCGACTGTTCTTTGTGTTGTCGGTTTTCAGCGTGTAGGCGGCAATTTGTTTGCCAAGCGCAAAGTGTTCGGGATTTGTTTCGTTGCCATAAGCATCTACGGGAAACAAGCGTACAAACTCATCGCGCTGAAGTACAAAAGTATCGGGCTCGTTCCACAGCCGCTCGCGAAGAATCCGCGCGGGCTGTTGCAGCGCAGTAACGGTTACCGACACGCTGGCAGGCGTAAAGTCGCCGTTGAGGTTGGTAGTAGCAATGTCGAACTCAAGCCGACGGGCATTTACCACTTCGGGAATGGCAGCAACAACCATCAGCGGCTTTTTGCTTATTTTTACGGTGAGCGATGCGCTGCGTGTTTCACCGTTGATGTCGGTTACGTCGGCAGTAACAGTGTAGTTGTAAATCAAATCGTCTTTGGCATCGTCAGCCTCCGCCTTAAAAGCAATGTTGAACGCACCATGCACATCGGTAGAGGTTTCGCCCGACGCAATTTCGCGCTGCGGCTCGCGCATGGGCGGATACCACCAGTGGCGCAACAACCGGTATTGCGTGTTGCGCACCACGCGGTACTGCACCTTTGAGCCATCAACAGCATATCCCGCCAGCGCTTTTGCAATGCCCGATACGGTAACGCTGTCGTTCAGTCCGTAGTTTTTATCAACAGGATTAAAACTCACCTCAAACGTGGGGCGCTTGTACTCTTCCACTTCAATGTTTACGTTGCCATACTGCGTTGTTATGGTCATCGTTCCGTTAAGCAATCCCTGCGGAATTATAAAACTGCCCTGTACTGTGCCATACTCGTTGGTGGTGTGCGTTTGTGTGGCAATGGTTTGGTAATTCACATCCTTCAGTTCAATGTCCATCTTCGTTTTGGCAACAAGCGTGTTGTGCCCGTCGCCATTGGTACGCAGGCGGAGCGCTTTGTAATAAACCGTTTGCCCCGGGCGGTAAATGGCGCGGTCGGTAAAAAACAGCACCCTTTCATACTCTTTCTTATTGTCGCTGTGCCAATAATTAGTGTTCCAGCCAGTAAGCAGCAGCTGCTGATTGTTGTGGGTAATAATAGCGTATTTAAAACCGCCTTCGCTTTTATAAGGAATGTATGTCATTCCGTCGGCTCCGGTAGTGTAATCACCCTGATGCGTTTCGGTACGTTTCCCCTGCCTGTATATTTGCATGTAATAGGCAATTACTGCATTCGGGAGCGGCTTGCCTGTTTTGCTGTCGGCAACAAAAACCTGCCAACCCTTTTCGGCAGTATGGCTGTTTCGTATCACAGCCATAAGCGACGATGTTTTTACGACGGTTGCAGCAAGGAGCTTAGTATTGTCGTCGCGTATTTTTGTGGTAATGTTATCGGCATTAGTGGTAACAAACAGCGCGTAGTTGCCTTGCGGAAGGGCGTCAATCTTAATTTCGGCAGAATAGCTTTGATAATCGTTCTGCTCAGGCAGAGCTATCTGCTGTTTGCGAATGGCGTTGTGCGCATTAAAGTTAAATTCGTACAGCGAGTAGCCGTCGTCATGCTTCACGGCTTCGTCGTCGCTCAATTTATAAACGTGCAGAAATATATTTGAAGTGTTTCTGTACTCCACAAACGCAAGCATAGGCGCGTCAGGCAACTGTTGCCGCTCAAGGGTGAGTTCGGCGGCGGGGGCAGTAATCTGTT
The DNA here is from genome assembly GCA_031285765.1 of Cytophagaceae bacterium. Classification (GTDB taxonomy): domain Bacteria; phylum Bacteroidota; class Bacteroidia; order Bacteroidales; family Marinilabiliaceae; genus WRMI01. The sequence continues at coordinate 7,034 of JAITVO010000357.1, forward strand.
TTTGCAATGCAGCGGCAAGTTTCGTTATATTTTCATCGCCTCCGTTAGCTGCAATCTGTTTGCAAAGGTCGAAAGCCTCAAGGCGCTTGGCGCGATATTCGCCGCTACGTTCGGCACCCCATTTTTCGCCCTGCTCGTTGTAATGATACGCCAGTGCATAGGCGGGATAGTTCCACGCATTTGTGTTGCGATGGCTGTTCATCAGCGCAAGCAGCGCCTTTTGGTAAAGCGCATCACCATTGGAATATACACCCTTGCTTCGCACATATTTCAGTCGTTGCACATCAATATTTACCAGTGCATATTTATTTTCATCAGACGACGAAACAGCCAACTGCTGCAAACGGAATTTCAACAGCTTTTGATAGAGCGTAATTACGCGGTATTCTGCCGAAAGGGTATCAGGCGATACAATATTATACTCCGCAAAAGCGCGGATGTCGCTCAAATATTCCGCCCTGTTCAGCACAAACGCTTGTTGCGGAAGCGCCACATTCAACTCGCTCTCTAAGGCTTTGATGGTGTGATACGTCAGCATGTCGTAAAGCGTGGGCAAGAGCGCCGGCGCCGCTTTGTCCTTTTTGTCGTAATAAAGTATCAATGCCTCGTACTGTTCGAGCGGCGTACTTTGCAACGCCTTTTCGTCCTGCACGGCAAGCGTGTAGTATTTCACCGCTTCAGCAAACAAACGCGCCACGTCCCACGTTTCAACGTCATCGCTCGCCGCACCCTGCGTACGCTGCTCTATTTGCCACCGGTTTTGCTGCCAATACGATTTGTAGAAATCACCCGTCAGCGTATAGATAACCGAACGGGCAGGCTGCGGCAATGCTTCCGCCTCCCGCTTCAGCAGCGCAACAATAGCCTGAGCGCTGTTTTCTTCGGTTTGCTGCATCAGGTTAAAGCGGTAAATCACCGCCTTCACCGCCTGTGGATAGTTCTTCTCCTTTGTGGAGAAATCGTAAACTTTCATCACTTCGGTCATCGCCGACTTCGGAAGGTTCTTAGTATTGATGAGTTCATCAATCTTTTTCCACTGTTCGCTGTAATTCATCTTCTGAACATTTTGCGCCGTGCAAGCAATTGTGCAAAACATGGCAATCAGTAAAAATTTAATTTCCCGTATCATAATAATGTATTTTGGTGCAAAGGTAATTATTGGATTGGGTTTTTTAATGATATTTCATAAAAAAGAAAGCAACTCGACACCCATCTCAAAAACTATTCCGTATTTTTGCGGAATGAATTGTAAATATGGAATTCCATGAAAAAGTACAAAACACCAAACAGCAAGCCACACATTGTAGAAGAACCGTTTTTTTACCACAAAGTTCACAAAAAACACACAAGGCTCACAACGGCATAGTATCCTTTGTGAACAACTTCGTGCTCCTTGTGGTTTATTTTTAGTGTAAATTAATTTTTGATTCATACTTAAAACTTTTAACTTATCAGTATGCTTAAACAATTAAAAATGCTGTTCGGCGATTTCGCGCAGTTCTTCCGCAAAGATTTTCATCTTGCAGCATACACATGGACAGTAGCGGTAACAGCGCTAAGTATCCTTATTGTGTATGGCACAACGTTTGGAAAATCAATTGCAGCCAACACCGTTCCCACATCCAGCAAAATTATAAACAATATACTGATATTCGCACTGATATATTTCCTTGTTGCCATTCCAGTAACCATTATTCGCGGCGAATGGCGCACTCTTTCAAAACCTGCATTTTTACTCAAAGGCTTATTGCTGATGTGCCTTATCGGGTTTGCCGACGCTTTTTCGTGGAGAGATACCATTAATTTGCAAAATTTATCAGCATTGGAACAGTCGTATATTCACAAAGTGCTTTGGCGGATGCGCAACATCATTTTTGTACTTCCCACACTGGCTGTACTACGGCTTACAATCGACAGGGATGTCAAAGGGCTTTACGGAATAGGCAGCGGCAATCATCATGTAAAAGCCTATCTCAGCCTGTATGTGGTAATATTGCCCATACTCGCAGTTGTTTCGCTTACGCCCGACTTCCAGTCGTATTATCCCAGCTATAAGCCATGGATTTACGAAAACGTTTTTGGACAGCCGGTGTGGTTAAATACCATTATTTATGAAATTATCTATATCAGCGATTTCTTTATGGTAGAAACAATTTTCAGAGGCGTGCTGGTTATCGGCATGGCTTCAATACTCGGACGAACAGCCGTACTGCCAATGATTGCAGTATATGTTGCACTGCATTTTGGTAAACCGGTGATGGAAACAGCATCAGCACTCTTTGGAGGTTATTTTCTTGGCGTACTCGCTTTTCAAACCCGCCATATTTGGGGCGGAGTAATAATCCACATGGGAATTGCATTTATCATCGAAATACTGCGCTTTGTTCAACACTATTTTGAAATTTCAGGGTTTAAGCTATAAATTGAACAGTTAATACATACTTCGCAGTAGCTTTCACATATTTCTTTACTGCTATTGCAACAGTCCGCAATGCTTTCACACAGTTTTGCAGTAATTTTTGCACAATTCGCAATAGCAAAATTATTCTGCAAAGCCAAAAGCAACATCATGCAAAGGCTTATTACACTGTAAGCCGTTTCTGTTTCGTTGGTATTTACGTTTGAACTCCTTTTAGATAGCAGATGATGAACCTCTGTTATTCACCTTGTTGAAGTAGTGTTGCGAGTCGCCCCATTCGTCAAAAGCAACTTCTTTTCCTATATGCTGTATCCGCTTCAGCAAGCCAGCAATAGTATCTTCGGCGCCCTCATCAACGTTGGGTTTGTTTCGATAAAGGAGGTAGTTTTTGCGATTTTCGGTGGGCGTAATGTTAGGCATAATAATATTTGCGCCACACAGCAACGCCTTTTCCCTCCCCATCGGGTCAATAGCCTGCAATGCTGTTGCGGCAGCAATATTAATGTCGGGCATTACAATTCGCAAAACGGCAATCATATTCAAAGCAGTATCGAATCGCTGTTGCAGCAGCCACAGATGCTCCCTTTCGGCAAAAAGAGGCGTATCCCTGTGTTCAATATACGGACCCATCCCAATCATATCCACATCCTGCAATTGAAAAAAGAGAATATCGCTTGCTAAATCGTCCAGAGTTTGATGCGGAAGCCCTATCATTACCCCAGTCCCTGTTTGATAACCTGTCCGTTTCAGCATCTGCAGACACTCTAACCGTGTATCGTACATGTGCAAGGCATTTTGGGGATGAATCCGTTCAAACAGCCTGCAACTGGAGCTTTCAATTCGCAGCAGGTAACGGTGAGCGCCACTGCTGTACCAGCGCTGGTAGGTTTCTTCGGTTTGCTCGCCAACCGAAAGTGTTATTCCGAGCTTGCCGCCCGATATTTTTTTAATATCCTGAAGCAAAGAGTCGATTTGTTCAACAAAAAATCTGTCGCTTCTTTCGCCCGATTGCAGCACAACCGAGCCATATCCGTTTCGGAAAGCAAAATCGGCAGCATTCAATATCTCTTCATGCAGCAAAGTATAGCGGTGGGTGTTGTGGTTACTTTTTCGGATGCCGCAGTAGTAGCAATCCTTTGTGCAAATGTTCGAAAACTCAATCAATCCGCGAAAATGCACTTTGTTTCCTTTCACCTCATCGTTTATTTTACCCGCATACTCGTGCAAAATATGTTGATACGGCTTCTGCAAGCCCAAAAGAAAGGCAATGTTCTCTTTCGATAACTCTCTGTTATTAATAATTGATTCTATTTTTCCGATAGTTGTCATTTCACTCAAATATAATAGCAATTCTACTTATTAAGTATAGGTCAAAAATTAATTTACACTAAAAGTAAACCACAAGGATCACGAAGTTGTTCACACAGGGCGCCTATGTCTTTGTGAACCTTGTGTGTTCTTTGTGAACTTTGTGGTAAAAAATAGTATCAATTAATTTATGTTGGGTTTTTCAAGCCGCCTCGCACTGCTTTTCCGAAGAACATAGCAGCTCTCCATTTCTACTCCACATACATCGCCAGCCCTTTCAGATATTCCCCTTCGGGATGATAGATGCTGACAGGATGGTCGGCTGGCTGTTCAAGCTGATGCAGAATACGGACATTACGCCCGCTGTGGGCTGCCGCCGAAAAGATGGCAGTGCGAAACATTTCGCGCGATACCACTTGCGAACACGAAAAGGTAAACAGTATGCCGCCCGGCTTTATGATGTCGAAAGCCTTGCTGTTGAGCCGTCGATAGCCTTTCAGGGCATTTTGCAACACATTCAGATGTTTTGCAAAGGCAGGCGGGTCAAGAATAATCATGTCGTATTTGCCCGCAGCATGTTCCATAAACCGGAAAGCATCGCTCGCGAATGCTTCGTGGCGACTGTCGTCGGGATAATTGAGCGCCACGTTTTCCCTTGTCAGTTCAATAGCCCGTTCCGAGCTGTCAACCGAATGTACCAGCGCCGCCTTTCCGCGCAAAGCGTAAAACGAAAAGCCGCCTGTGTAGCAAAACATGTTCAGCACCGAGCGACCGTTGCTGTAGCGTTCAACTAAGGCACGGTTTTCGCGCTGGTCAACAAAGAAACCTGTTTTCTGCCCTTTCTCCAAGTCGGTCTTAAACTTCAAATCATTTTCGAGCGCAACCAAACCTGTTGATTTGCCAAATATAAATCCGTTTTCAGGATTCAGCCCCGCTTTAAAGGGCAGCGTTCCCTCCGACTTGTCGTAAACAGCCACAAGCACATCGCCCATCACCCTGCAGAGTGCATTGCAAAACGTTTCGCGCAAGCGATACATGGCTACAGTGTGCATCTGCATCACAGCAGTGCCTGCATACATGTCGATAATCAAACCCGGAATACCGTCGCCCTCGCCGTGAATCAGCCGGTAAGCGTTGGTTGTACAGCTTCCCGCCAGTCCAGCTTCCTTGCGGAGCCGGTAAGCGTTTTCAATCTTCCGCGTCCAGAATGTTTCATCAATATTTTCTTTTACAAACGAAACAATCCGTACAGCAATCGAACCAATCTGATAATGTCCCATCGCCAAAAAGTTACGAGCTGCGTCGAGCACCTCCACAAGGTCGCCCTCTTCAACGCCTGCGGGCAGATGTTTAATGGCTCCCGAAAATATCCATGGATGAAACCGCTTGAGGCTTTGCTCTTTTCCATGTTTTAATATTATTTGGAATGTTTGCATGCTAATAATTGTTGGAGTAAACGTATTCGGGTTGTGGCGCGGCTTTCGTACGCATCAGCTGTGTAAACAGCTGCAATGCTATCCACGCATCGGTAGCCGCGTAATCAATTTGTGCAGGCGTTAGTATGCTGGCTTCCCAGTTGGTCAATCGCTGCCGTTTCGAAACGCGCAGATTGAGTATATTGGCAGCCAGTCCTTTTAAACTCATTGTTTTGATGCCGAATGATTTTACCATGTCCTGCAAATCGACAAAGCCGTTTGGCTTAAAAAGTTTCAGTTTGTTGAGCAGTCGCAGGTCGTCGCGAATCCCTACGCCAACCTTCATCACAGAATCGTTTTCGAGCAGTGAAATCAGTTCGGGCGCGAAACCTGTTTTATTCAACCTGAACAGATATGCTTTGTCGGCGGCGCATATTTGCAGCAGCGCTACTTTGTGAATCTGTCCTTTTTTAAAAGTCGGCTTGGTTTCGGTATCAAAACCAAGCAGGTTTTCGAGCATCAGCTCATCAATAGCATTGCCAACAGCCGCTTTATCTTCAATAACAACAACTTCTCCGTCGAAATGTGCAATCGGCAAATCGTCAATAGTTTCTTTTATACAATCGCTCATAACATTATTCAAACATCGTTCTCCCACTCTCTTTTTCTTTGGGCAATCAGCCATTTGCCGGTATCAAAATTATCGTCTTTCTCTTTGTCTTCGCTTTCAAAATCGTCGTTGTAATAATAAGCCTGATGAATTGCCCGCAACACATTTACAAGACACTGTCCCCAGTATGTTTCAAAATGATTGATCAATTCAGCCAGCGCATCATTCATAATATCGGTAACGGCTGTTCGGTAATTGTGCATAAAGTTCTTAATATCCTGATAAATATCGGCAATATTTTCCGAGATAGCAGAAATCAGCGGCATTTCGCTCAAACGCATATCTGGCGTAAATACTTCAAGATAATCGTCGAACCGTCCCATCGTCAATTTCACACAATTGCGAATCCGCTCGTACTCATCTTCGGTAACAATAGTTTCAAGAAAATCGTCCATTTCGGCTTCAACCTTTTTCAGTATCGACGCCTTCAGATAAAGGAGGGGCAGCATTTTGAGCGCTGTAGCTGCAAATGCTTTTCTGTTCCCGGTTTCAAGAGTTTCTATCCATCGGCAAAATTCTCTGCCAACGGCAACAAATTCAATTACATTTCTCGAATATACAGGATGTTCAAACTGTTCATTCATTCCAACTTATTCTTCATAAAATTAGCGGCAAAGATAACCTAAAACTCTTAGATTATTGCGGTTAAATATTCCAAAACTTTTATCTTACAATACCAGCTACTAATAATAAGCAAGTTAGATAAAAATATTCTTTTAAATGATATTTTTTCGTCAAAATTGTTTGGAGAGAACTTTGATTGTTCTATCTTTGCAGCCGCAAAACGGAAGATGTTTGCCCAGATGGCGGAATTGGTAGACGCGCTGGTCTCAAACACCAGTGGGGTTAAACCCGTGCCGGTTCGATCCCGGCTCTGGGTACTTAAAGAGTAAAAGCCTAATTGATAATTAATCAGTTAGGCTTTTTTGATACTCAAATTTTCCCCACATTTTCCCCACCGATGTCTTTTTTGTTGTGGGTACCAAAGAAGTTTTCAGAATTTTATTGAATTATCTCTGAAATATCCACTCTTGAACAGTTTTTCATCCGCATCGTACATCTTTTTGTAGAATCGGATATATTCGGCAGTCGCTTGCGGATTGATGTCGAAGTAGTATCGACACAGTTTCCGATACAATGCTAAGATTTTCTCATCATCTGTAAAGCCTAACATATAATCCAATAGGAGTTCAATCTCTTTTACCTCTTTGCTTTTACGACTGATGACATCATCAACAGCAGAAGCGTACGTTGATTCGGCTTGTAAGTATATTCTCTGAAGTTCTTTGGCTATTTCTCGAATATCATTGGTTAGTGCGCTATTCCGTTCGTGTTGGTTACTCATCGTGTAATCTTCCATTTCTTCTGTGTCGGTAAAATATCAAGTGAGATAGACAAGTTTATAGACTGTTATCGGACTCAACTTCTTAAACAAGGATTCTGTATCTTCCTGTGGATTTATTGTTTCAAACATCGCTCCCAACAAAGCGATAGTTTGCGGGGTGTATTTGAGGGCTAATTTCTTAGTTTTTGCAACTTGCTGTTCATCGAGTTCCGATAGCAGATACAGCAGTCTTTGGCAAGCCTTATCGGGTGTTGTATCAGGAATATTTTTAAAAAAGCGCAGACAGTCAAGTAATCGTAATAACGGTATATTTTCTTTGGTTATAGAGTTTTCCTGTCTGATAAAACTAATGCGATAAGTACCACGCATAAGAGCTTTTTTCTCTCTACGCATACCTATCTGCAAAACGGCAGATACTTGGGTTGTCAGCTCCAAATCGTTAAAAACTGAATATCCGGTTATATAACCTATAAGTTTCCCATCTTGGACAAGTAAATCTTTTACGGTTTGATAAGTATCGGGTGAAAGTTCTCCGAATTTACCTGTTTCCGGTTTATAAAAACGTCCTTTCGACAGTTTACGCAAAATGCCCTCTGCAACCAAATCGTTGAGAATCTTACTTACTCCTTTGGGGCTTTTCGCTGTTTTCGGAAAATCAGAAACAGTAAAGACTTCATTTGGAGAAAATTTATCTATTGTATTTTTGATTTTATCAGGCATTTATAAAAAATTACTACGGTATATTTCTTCTGATTTTTGTCTCATTTTACTCTTAATATTACCAATTAGTTTTCATCCTTTTTTCTCCTTAGTTTCCTTGTCGGATTCTTATCGTATTCTTTCTTTAATTTATAAAGTTCCGTTTTGGGGTCATTAATATCATCTCTGTAATTCACATAAAATTTTAGCAATTCTGAAACTTTAGGATTGTAATCTTCCGATGATAATGAAGTAAATTTATTTTGATGTATTATTTCTAATAATTCAAGTGCTTCCTTCTCGTTCAAAATTTGAAATGTTTCTTGCCAGCAGTGCCACCAAGCAATTGTTGAAACAGGATAGCCTTTTTCATCCCCTAACCATTCAAAGAAAAAGCGATACAAAATCATTGTTTCGGGCATTTCGAGAATTTTAAAAAATTGTTCTTCATCTCTGCCAAATGCTTTTTCAAAAAACTCTTTTCCTTTGTCAGCATTTCCACTACCAACTTTTCCTTTAATTGCATTTAAAACGGCTTGTATGGCTCTAATGTATTTTCTATTCCAATGTTTTCCCAAATAATCACGATTAAAACGCTCTTCGCCTGTAATTGGGTGAAATTTCATCGGGAAAGAATAAATATTTATGTCTAATTCTTTGCATAAATCAATATTTAATTTCAATCTTTGGTAAAAATCTATCGGCTCGTCTTTATAATTGTAGAGAATGTAATTTGAGAAGTTTTTTACGCCTGCTTTTGCACTCAAACGGATTGCATTTTCATAATAATTTCGGTCGTTCCAACTATCAAATGCAATTCTCAAAGGTCGAATATTGATTTTGCCGAGCAAATTTGCTTTTTCTTCGGTAAAAAGTCGAGCATCAACGCCTTGATTAAAATCTACATATCGTTGTTTTGGAACTTTACGGAAATATTTTGTATAAAGTGGTAAAATATCAGAGGCGATTCTCAATAAATTTTCTTTTGTTGCTGTATGGATTCTTAATAATTGATTATCTTCCAACAAATTGTAAATATATTGTTCTATTTCCCCTTTTAGTCGATTTAATAGCAGCAAATTAAGGCTAAATATCTTTTTGATATATGCTGCATCATTTAATCCTTTTTCTAAGTTTTTTAAAGCAATTTCGTACTCATTTGGCTCTATGTATATTGCATTTTTACCAAAGCCACAATCAATAATTTCTTCTATTATATCGGAAAAACGAGGCGAAGCCAAAACATTATTATCAAGCAATAGAAGATTCCGTTGTTCTCCAAAAGTATTTTTTATTATTTCTATTTTTTGTTTCAATGGGACATATTCACAATACTCAGGCTCCAATGTTGGCACTGCACAAAATGAACACTTACGAATACACCCTCTTGTCATATAACCGTAATAAGCATTATTTTCGGGGAATTTGTAATCAATTTCATCCAAAATCGAATAGTCCAATGGTAATGTATCAACAATAATATTTTCATACTTACCCAATATTTTACTATCGCTATCTAACATCTTAGGTTTATTCAATAGACCTTTTATTGGCGTAATTCCTGTTTGCTCAATAATATCATCGGAAAGTAAAGTTGCTGAAACTCCACCGACAAAGATATCTGAATTATCTTTCACAAGTGTTTTCGCAAAATTGATTGTTTCAATTGTTATTTTAAAATAAAATGTAAATAATGTTGATACATAGACACGGTCAAACAACGGTTCTTTTTCATAAACCTTTGATTGATAATTCTTTTTTTGTTCTATTATCGCATTTTCTAAAAGGATTTGATATTTCGATTTTTCAAATGGAAAGCCGTAATATTCAAGCGGTTTCCCATTTCTCAAATATTGCTTAATTTTCTCATAATGAGCGTTCCAATTTATTGCATTATCAATGTAAAAAAGTTTTTCAATACATTTTTTTGTCAATAAATCGGTTACAAATTCTTTCAAATCTCCTTTGAAAAAAGTAACTTTATCGCCGAGTGTTCGATGATAAGTTGCAATTTTCATCAAGCCAATAGGCGGATATTTGTTTTTATAATTGGGTTCTATCAATAAGATATTTCTACTCATTTCCTTACTTCTCCATCTATTTTTTGCACTAATTCTTCGCCATGCATTTGAGGATTTTGACGAATTATGACATAAACCTTTTTCAAAAGAAATTCTTCCTCTTGGGATAATTCTTTTTTGTTATCAATTATTCTTTGAGCATCAATTCCTGTATTTTTTCCTCGTTCTTCTTGTTGTTCTTTTCTTTGTTGTTCTTTTTCAAAATCAAAGCCCGATTCTTTTATTATGCTACCCAAAACTTGACCATTATATTTTTTGGCTAATTTGGGTAATATTTTTTTTGCATCAACAACTTTTTTTTCAATGCTTTTTAATTCATTTAATGTCTTTTTCTTTTCTTCTTGATTTATATATTTATCTTTCAACTTTTCAGATAAATCATCAAATTTTCGCATTGTTTCAGTCGCTGTATTTTTTTTAGAAAAGTCGTAATACAGACTATATAGTTTCTTATGAAAAAGTTCGCGTAATTTTTTAGAAAACTGCATACATTCCGTGCCATCAAGAAAAAAATCGCGACGACCATTGGGTATTAATTCTTTATTGATAGCATACACTTCTCCAATAAAATATCTGTTTCCTTGTTCCTTATAATGAAATTCGTCTAAACGATTTTCTAAACCAATTTGAATGTTAGATTTTCTCAATCTTATGCCTCGTGATTTGTTCTCGTCGGGGATTTGATGCATATTTTTAGATATACCGAACCAACCCCAAAATAATAATTCTTCGTTATAATATTCCTCAAAGAAAGCAACATCAATGATTGCATCTTCTATTGCATTATTTTTGTATATATAATCTTTATAGCCCTTGAAAAGTTGGTCAGTATTTACATATACATTATATTCGTCAATAATAATATTTTTTTTGCTTGCTGTTTGATAAATTTTATTTCTATGTGTAAAGATATTTGCAAATGGCACAGGGGCAACCATTGACAAATAATCTCTAACTTGCTGCACATCTAATAAATTTTCGTTTGTGACATTTTCCATTGTTACTTTAAAGTAATGAGCATCGGGATTTTCGGGATTTTCGAATGAATAATCGGTTATTATACTGATAAGTGCTGCAGCGTCAATCGTCACACTTTCGTCATTAAATATTTTTTTCAACATTTTAGCGTCCCAAGTCATTATGCTTTTGCGGTCTTCTCCATAAAATGAAGTTTCAAAAATCAATTTTTCGCAATAACCAAGCCCACCGAGCCTTCCTATGCCACGGAAACCTTTGTCTTCATATTTGTTTTTTGTTGATTGTGCAATATTTCCCAATAGCGATAAAAATTCTCGTCGTTTTATACCCGTTGCATTGTCTTCAATGACAATTTTCTTTGAGTCAGCATCTATTTGAATGTATATTGATGGTTCATCACCATGTTGATATAAATTTTCTCTTTTTGCAATATCTATTTGGTCGGCTGCGTTCTGTACATATTCTCGATATACAAAGCGAGGATCGTCATACATACCGACAGTAAGATTTTCAATTACATTTTTACCAATAATTGGAATAAATTTAGTTGTGTTCATTTGTGAAATTCCTCCCTAATTTTTTGTGGAACATTATTTAGGTCTTCGTCGTAACCGTGATACTTATTATCTTGATGATTTTTAAAGCATACGAAAGTGCAATTATGCGTATCATAGCTATAATATTCACCTCCATATTGCCTTGCAATATCTAATAGTTGTTGTGGAGCACTTGTGTCTTTTTTCCTTTCGTCATAACAAGATAATGGGTAAATCCATTCGCCGCCTTCTTTCCTTTTCCCTTTACAGCTGTCGTGTTTAGGGTTATGTTCAAAAACATTTCCGACATTATTCAAATAATATTTTTCGATTGTAGAACTTGAGTCTTTGTGGATTACGGTTTGATGTTCTTTTTCGCCACCATTAATAGTTTTCAAATTATTGTTGCTCTGCCAACGAGTCGCAAATGTGTAAAAAATATGTTTCTCTGAATTGTTGTGCATTTCTGTTATCAAGTAGCCAATTTCTGTTTTTAAATCGGGAGCGAAATAACTGCAACAGATATTAGGCTGGCTATTTATAACCGTACTATCAATACCATAAGAAACAGAATTACTAAGCCTATTTGACAAAAACATCTGTGTTCTTCGTTTAAAATCGAATAGTTCTCGTCTATTTTTTGCTATGTTGTATGGAAATAAATTTAGAGCATTATTCAGCAATTCTGTACGAGCAACAAGCCTAAGATTTCTACAACTCTCAAATGCTTGAATAAATAAAATTACTTCCCTTGCAAGATTATAATGCAACGCAGGATCTGTTTGGAAATGATTTTCGTCCCACACAATGGAAGACATATCTAAAACTACTTTCGCTTCCAT
>JAITVO010000158.1 GCA_031285765.1 Cytophagaceae bacterium
CATGTTTTTCAAATCTTCCGACTCGCTGAAGCGGACGTTGATTTTGCTGATTTTGGCTGCCGTAACTTCGGCTTCGCTGTCGGACGCAACGGTGCTTGCCGTAAGCCGGAACGAACCCAAACTGCCCAACTGTACCGTTTTGCCTTCAAGCAACTGGCCGGTTACTACTTTCAGCAGTTGCGACACTGCCATTTCGGCTTCTTTGGGGTTGAGCGTGGTTTCGTCGGCCAGCAGTTTGGCTACTTCGCGTTCCTTTATCATTCCTGTGCTTTTAATCACAGGATACCAGCGTTTGGGAGCATTGGGGTCGAATGGTTTGCTCCGTTCGGTTTTGTTAAAAAAGATTGGCATAATAGATTTGTTTTTAAAGACGGGGCGAAATTAAAAAAAATAATTGAGAATAAACAAGGGGGAATTGAATAATTATTAACTGATGTTACGCAAAACTCATAAAATACCGCAGGGACGGTGCAATAAATACAAAATGCTGTCCATGCTGTATTTCTGACTTTTACGACAAAATCCGTACTTGCGCAGCATGAGTGAATAACGAAATATTTCTATGCAAAAATAAACCATCAAAGAAACATTCGATGCTCATTTCAGTTCTAAAAAACCATGATCTTTTTATTCGTACAAAAGGCAGTTTTTTGATGAATGAAACGCAAAAAAATGTTTTTGATTCGGATTGTGTGCCGGAATAAAATATTCTTCTTACTTTTGTCAAAAATTATAAATATGATACAGAGAATACAATCCTTCTATTTGTTATTGGCGACACTACTCATCGGAAGTATGTTTTTTATGGAACTCACAAGCCTGACAAGCAACAATGGTACATTTGTTCTGCTTTTCAGGGGAATTTTCAAACTCAGCGATGGCGTGCTTGAGCCTGTTATTTCCTGCATTGCACTTGCTGTTTTAATGGTTGTAACAGTGAGCATACTGTTGACAACACTTTTTTTGTACAAAAAGCGTATGCTTCAAATCCGCCTTTGCGGTTTTTGTTTAGGACTGCTGATTGGGATTACCGGAATGCCCATTTATTTGGGATTGAATGCTGCAAAAGTATTAAGCGCAAGCTATTCGTTTTCGATAGCGCTTGCATTTCCCGTTGTTTCGGTTATATTGGTAATACTAGCCATGAGGGCGATTGGCAAGGATGAGGCTTTGGTGCGCTCGCTCAACAGAATAAGGTGATAAAATGATGATTACCCTATTTAAAGGTGGAAAAAAACGGCTCTTTTTGTAATTAGTGTAGAGGATGTAAAACGAATGGAGCTGTCTCAAAAAGAAAGAATATTCAATCACAAAGAACACAAAGGCTATTCACAAAGCATTGATAATAAATATCTATAAATTGTGAGCCTTATGTTCTTCTTTATGTACATAGTGGTGAAAAACCTTTTTGAAACTGCTTCGTTCGTTTTTTCAAAATTCACAGTCCGTTTCCTATAAAGACTGATAGGTCGACGGGTCGAATGTGCCGTCCATTATCGACCTCATCAACTCCAAGTACTCAGGCAGATTAACCAGCCAATATATCATAAAAACTACGCTTAATGCAATTCCGATGATGGCGCATATCTTTCCTGCATTTGCATTCTTATATGAGCTTTCGGTGTATAAACCCTGATTTTCTCGGTAAAGTCGAGTGGCGTTGTTGCCCGAAACAACACCAATTATCCCCAAAATTAATCCTACCGGCGGTAAGCAGCAGCAGCATATAACAATGGAAAGAATTCCAAGCGTTAAAGCTGCCGAAGATTTGGGTAATGGTTGCAGAAATGCTGCATTTGAATTTGATTGTGTCTGCTCGTTATTTTCCATAACTAAGTACAATTAAAAAGATTAATACTAAAATTGAAACGCGTCGGGGTCGAATGTGCCGTCGAGTACTGATGTAAATATCGCGACAAAAAGCGCCCATTTTATAATGATTACTAAAACAAACGTGGAGTTGAGAATGACACCAATGATGGAACATACTTTTCCGGCAACGGCATTATTATACGAGCCTTCGGTATATTGTGCCGGATTCGAGCGGTAAATATTTACTGCCTGTACACCCAGTACGATTCCAATAATTCCAATAATCAATCCTGCCGGCTGTATGCAGCAGCAAAAGGAAACAATGGATAAAATTCCGAGCGTTAATGAACCGGTAGCATTTGGTAACGAATACATTGTAATAAAGTTGTTTTGTCCGTTTTGTCCGTTTTGTGCCATTGTGTCAGTGTAAAAATACAAGTTTACAGATGAAATTTAGCGTAATAATTGCGGCGTTAAAGATAAACAAATAAACCAGAATTGCAGCACCATGTTTTAATTTTAATTTAAGATGAATTACAAGAAATATCAGCATCACAATTATCGGTATCAGTGCGGGATACATCCGGGCGCTTTCCGCAATGTTTCCGCGCAGCAAGGCAATAATGGCGCGTTGCATACCGCAGCCCGGACAATCCATGCCGAAAATGAATTTGTGCATACATGGCAATTGATGCTCTTCGAGCCAGTCAATGATACTCATTTCTTAGAAATAATTAACATGTTTATTGTTGCCTTTCAGTCGCTCTATTTCGGTGAGCAGGTTATTTGCCAAACGGCTGGCTCCTATACGGAACAGGTGGTTATTGAGCCGCTCATTGCCCAGCACGTGTTGCACCATACCGGCATAAAGAAGCGCGTCGGCAACCGTAGAAATACCTCCGGCAGGCTTAAAACCCACCTTTCGTCCGGTTTTCATTTCGTATGCTTTAATAGCATAAAGCATCACCCACGCAGCTTCGGGCGTTGCCGAAACAGGGTGTTTTCCTGTGGATGTTTTAATATAATCAGCGCCGGCATCCATTGCAAGCAAACTTGCTTTCCAAATATTTTCGGCTGATACGAGCGCTCCTGTTTCAAGAATCACTTTTAACTTGGCGCTGCCTGTTATGCTTTTTATTGCTCTGATTTCGGATGCAACAAATTCGTATTTGCTTTCGAGAAACTCGCCAATCGAAATAACAATATCAACTTCGGTAGCGCCAAATGTTACAGCACGTTGGGTTTCATCCATTTTTGTTTCGCTAAAAGTTTGCGAAGTTGGAAAGCACGCCGAAACCACTGCGCGCTGCACATCAACGCCGCTCAATATCTGAGCGGCGATTGACGCGAACACAGGATATACGCAAACGGCGGCAACGTTGGGCATATCGCCGAAATGTTCGCGAAAGTTCAATACTTTCTTGCAGAAATCTTCAATTGATTTGCCGCTGTCGGTTACATTGAGCGATGTTAAATCAATGCAACTGAATATCGTTTTGAGAATTTCCACATCAGCGCCCTTACATTCGGCAGTTGGAGCCTGATATGCGGTGAGGCTTTGGTAATCTTCGCGGTATAAATCGAAAAGTTTCATCTTGTTAGAGTTTAGTTATTAGACTTCTTTGAAAAATAGGATAAACCTCTTCGGTAAATGTAATAAAGTTTATCCATATAGTTGTTTTTGGCTAAAGTCAACGGTTAATATTTGAGTTGTGAACGGCTTTAGCCAAAATCATCAATCCATTTTTCCGAAGATATTTAATGATACAAAAAAAAATTGTTGTTACAGTTTCCCATTGCTTTTATGTCGTTCGCTGTCGCGAATGGTTTTCTTTTCCATGTTCTTTGAAAATGCGTCGGTAAGATTAACGCCCGTTTGGTTGGCAATGCAAATAAGCACCCAAAGCACGTCAGCCATTTCGTCGGCAAGATTGAGCGACTGTTCACTGTTTTTAAACGACTGCTCGCCATACGTGCGTACCATTACACGCGCCAATTCGCCAACCTCTTCCATCAAAACTGCCATGTTGGTCAGTTCACTGAAATACCTTACGCCATATTTCTTAATCCAGTCGTCAACCTGCTGCTGCGCCTCATCCAAAGTCATTGTTCATCGTTTTTGTTTCGAGTCAATCATAATTGTAACCGGTCCGTCGTTAATCAGTTCTACCTGCATCATTGCGCCAAAAACACCAACGGCGCAACGTTTGCCAAGCGTTTCTTCAAACCTGTTTACAAAAAAACGGTACAAAGGTACAGATTTTTCGGGAGAAGCCGCATCAACATACGACGGTCGGTTGCCTTTTTTTGTACGCGCATGAAGCGTAAACTGACTTACAATCATTGCTTCGCCGTCAACATCAAGCAGTGAGAGGTTCATCACGCCTGTGTCGTCGTTAAATATGCGGAGATTTGCAATTTTTGCGGCAAGCCAAACGGCATCGTCCTCTCCGTCGTCGTTTTCGATGCCGACAAACAAAAGCAAGCCTTTGCCAATTTGTTCGTCGTGCCTTTCGGCAGTTGTAACACGCGCCCGCGATACCCGTTGAATTAATATTCTCATAATGGCTGCAAATGTATAAAATTTATGTTAGAAACAAGTCTTTGGATGGGGGAAAGTTCTTAATCAGGAACTTCTAAAAACAAGCGACAAAATGATTATTGATAACAATCAATATCCAATCTCATTGCCTCAATTCTATTTATTTCTCGAATAAAGTAATAAGGTTATTGCGTTCATCGTGCTATCAGCTGGGGTTGTTTAATCAGTAAAATGAGGTTTGTGTACTTCCTTTTCACATTTAGTGTAATTATCTTTCGGGAACTGTATAAACATTGAACTCGAAACTTTAAACCGTTGTAAAACAGATATAGAATAAAAAATATTGAGTACCTGTACCTAATATTTCATTTATTTGTCGTACCTTTGCGCCCCGAATTGCAAAGTGGGTGTGTAAGATTATTAAACGCTGACAGTTAGTGTTCGAGCATCCGAAATGCAATGCAGCGACGCCATAACGTTATGGCTAATTAATTTTTTTTGCACATGCAGACTTTTTATGAAACAGGGCTTAAGCCCGAAATTCTCGAATCTATTGCTCAAATAGGATTCGTAAAACCAACCCCTATCCAAACCCAAACCATTCCGTTTATACTCAATTCCGATAAGGACTTGATTGCGATGGCTCAAACCGGAACAGGTAAAACAGCCGCTTTTGGCTTACCTGTTTTGAGCAGGATAGACCCTTATTCCGACAATGTACAAACCATTGTTCTTAGTCCCACGCGCGAACTTTGCCTCCAAATTACCGACGACTTGAAGGCTTTTGCGGCAAACCTCCCTGTAAAGATTGTTGCCGTTTATGGTGGCGCATCTATCGTACAGCAGATGAAAGAACTCAAACGCGGCTGTCAGATTGTGGTAGGAACACCCGGACGGGTTCATGATATGATTAACCGCAACAAACTCGACCTTTCGTCAATCAGTTTTCTTGTGCTCGACGAAGCCGACGAGATGCTCAAAATGGGATTCAAGGATGAGATGGATGCAATACTTGACCAAACGCCCGAATCCAAACAGACATTTCTGTTTTCGGCTACCATGCCCACAGATATAGCACGGATGGCTGGCAAATACATGAAGAAAGCCGAAAAAATTACTGTCGGTCCCGAAAATACCGCGCACAAAAACATCAGCCATGAGTATTGCGTAACAGCTCCGCCCAACTGCTATCAGGCTTTGCGCCGTATTGCCGATATTAATCCCGACATTTACAGTATTGTTTTCTGTCGCACACGAATCGAAACAAAGGAAATTGCCGACCGTTTGATTTCGGATGGATACAATGCCGACTCGTTGCACGGCGACCTTTCGCAGGCGCAGCGCGACTTGGTAATGAATCGTTTTCGCAATCGCAGTCTTCAGATATTAGTTGCCACCGATGTTGCGGCACGCGGGTTGGATGTGGACGACCTTACACATATCATTCATTATCATCTTCCCGACGATCAGGAAAGTTACATACATCGAAGCGGACGCACAGCTCGCGCAGGCAAATCGGGTATCTCAATTGCTATCATTACACCGGGCGAAATGCGTCGTCTTCCGTTTTTTGAACGACAGGCAGGTGCAAAGTTCATACACCGACCGGTTCCAAGCGGCAAGGAAGTTTTTGAAAAACGACTTTTTAACTTTGTGGACAGTATTAGCGATGCGCAGCCCAAAGGTTACGATTTGGACATCTATATGACCGAAATGATGAACCGATTTGGAAGTCTGTCGAAAGAAGAAATCATCAAAAAGTTTATGTCGCTGGAGTTTAACCGCTATCATGCCGATTATCAGAAAGCTCCCGATTTGAATGTGGCAACAGGTGGTGAACGTAAACAGCGCAAGGACAGGGAGAGAGACAGAGATTCGTCTCCACGACGGGCAGGAAGCGGTCAGTTTACACGCTATACAATTAATCTGGGTTCCAAAAACAAACTGAAACCCGATACGCTTATCAGTATTATCAATCGCCAAACACCCGATATTAAAATAGCCATCGGTAAAATAGATATTCAACCGAAGTTTTCGTATTTTGAAACCGATTCGCAACACGATAAACATTTGCAGCAGGCTTTCAATAAAGCGAAGTACAAAGGACAGCCGCTGATGATTCAGCCGTTTATGAAAGATGCCAATAAGCGGAAGAAAAAACGTGAACAGGCTGGAAAAAATAAAAAATAAATATGGTAAACTATTAACCTTATTGCCGGTGGAATATACATGGATATTTTTTCCCTTTTGGATTCAACTGGCAATAAGGTTTTGTTTTTGCAAGTGAACAAGATTAAGCATCTCTTTTATTTTTATAAGTTATACTTGATGTTACGCACCGGTATTATATACCGGTGTTGCCTTTACAAGTCTGTGCACCTGTTCTGTTAGAAATAAATATACAGGATGCAACATCTGAAGCTAATACGCTCATGCCACAACAGTCAAAATAATGCAAGGCTTTGCCGGAGCGCAAAATCCGCTGCCTTTATGGCTTTCGCCGATGTCCGAT
>JAITVO010000163.1 GCA_031285765.1 Cytophagaceae bacterium
GGAAAATTGACAATAATAACCTGCGTAACATAAGTTGTTGACAGATGTTGCGTACTGTTTTTTTGAATGTGATGATGCAATATTACAATAAGAAACTGTTCTCACAATTTGTGAAATGGGTACAGAAAATAAAAAACAGACCCTCACAACGGAGAGAAATTGCGTAACATCAGTTATATCCATACAGCGTAAGAGAATTGAAACCGCTTTCAGTGATATTGCCAAGTATTTGCCTAAGAAGATTCATGCGGTGACTGAAACAGGGTTTTTGATAAAACTCATCATGTTTATTTGGGCGTACACATTTGATAAATTATACAAGCTGTAAATGGCAACTTAGGTTAAATAGTTATTTGACCGTCAAAATATTTGCAATCTACAAAAGCAAATAAAAAAAGAACGTTGATTATCAACGCTCTTTGTGCCCAGAACAGGACTCGAACCTGCACAGCCTTGCGGCCACTAGTCCCTGAAACTAGCGTGTCTACCAATTTCACCATCTGGGCTTTTGGCGGTGCAAAGGTAAAAACAAAATCAATACAAACACAATATTTCCCCCTCAAAAAAATCATTATCACATTATTTAACAAATAAACATTCGTATCATTACAATTCAAACAATATTGAATGTCTTAATTTTCAGACAATAACAATCTTATTTATAAGGTGTCTATTCGTTCTAAATTCAAAAATTAATTGCTCTCAAAAACAAAAAAGTTTTCTAACGCAACCTTTTTCGTAATTTTGCGTCTTTGAACTTGAGTAATTAAAAAACTATGAATATGAAAATCTATCATTTAATTGCAGTCGTTTTCTTTTGTTTACCATTTACTTCATGCCTGAAAGAAGACAATAATTATGACTTTATTTATTGTGCTGTTGGCACTTTGTTGCGAACTACGGACGGTGCCGTTTATTTCAGAACAGATACAACGACTGCTAATCCGGAGGAATTAACGCTGTATATTTCCAATAAAGACGCTCTTGAAAAAGTAGAAAGCGGCTATCGCTTTTTCATGAATTTCAATATAATTGGCGAAATTGATAAAACCACTCGTTCGGGCGATGTTACATTTTTGGGGGGATTAGGGATGTACAACAGAGATGTGGATATTGTAGAGTTAGATAACAAACCTGATTCGACAGGTACTGACCCGATTACGATTGATGATGGATGGATTTCGCATGATTATCTTTCGCTCGGTTTTTCGTTCAGAGCAGCAGGACAAGCCAATCATTACTTTTATCTTACAATGGATAAAAATTATCAGAAAGAAGATACTGTTGTTCTTAAATTTAACCATGATGCTAATAGTGATATGGCATATATGGAGTATAAAGAGTATTACATCACATCTCCCATTTCTGCGTTCAAAAATCAAGCTAAAGACTATATTTATATCGAAGTTATTCCAAATGTTGAAAGTGATAATATTAAAAAATCCCACACGTTTCTTTACAAATACAAAAGTTCGATTGAAACTGGCGAGGATGAAGGAATGTCGGATTAAATAAAGTAAATTCTTTTTTAAAGGTACTATAAAAAACACGTATGTGCTTTTTTGTCTATATATTGCAGATATTAACAATGTTATTCCCAAATTATACAGAAACGGCGCAATAAACAGTGTGTGCTATCTCTGCAAAACATGGGAGTATCTATTTTTGTAGCCAGCGGTTGGGATCCACTGCTGGTTAATAATGAGCCGTTTTTGCAGAGTTTTGTGAGTATTCAATGTCGGTTATTAACAATTATGATAGCGTCATTAAATTTGTTGGGTAAATTGAATCTTGATATTTTTTTAATAGATACGGGCATTGTAATAAATGTAATTTTACCTAATCGCATATCCTTTCTAAAAAAGCATTCAAACTTTTTGTTAATTTTGCAATTTAAATTAGCTTAAATATATTGCACAGTCAATGCCACACATCTTCGTTTTATTATGCTCCCATTTTTTTGACGATGTCAGAAAAATGTTATGAAGACATCTTCTGAAGATTAGAATTATGGCAGTTTTATTAGCAGATGTTTATTGAGTAATATAAATTATTTTTTAATGAATTTGATTCGTATCGAAAAAATAAACGCCTTGCCCGAAGCAGCAAAAAAATTTATCCAGCTGATGGGCGACCACACTGTATTTGCTTTCGATGGCAAAATGGGTGCAGGTAAAACCACATTCATTAAAGTTGTTTGCGAGGCATTGGGTGTAACAGATACAATAAACAGTCCTACATTTGCAATAGTAAATGAATATCAGTCGCAATTGACAGGTAAACTGATTTATCATTTCGACTTTTATCGTATTCAAAACATTCAGGAAGCTTTGCAAATTGGGGTTGAAGATTATTTCGACAGTAATGCGTTGTGTTTTATCGAATGGGCAGACAAGATAAAAGTATTACTCCCTGAAGACGCCGTTTTTATACATTTTGAGGTACAAAGTGGTGGTGAAAGAATTTTGGAAATCAGGTAGTGTTGCAAAAAAATGAATACATGTTAAAAAACACTCTATTTATAAGACTATTATTCACCTCTTTGAACACAGCCGTTCTACAATAATTACACCTTGCATCCGTTGCGCAATATCTTTTGATAACGGTTGGGGAATAAAAAATCGCTCGGTTATGAAACAGCTTTTCTATTTAGAATAATACCTTGTCTGTCCTGTTAATCTATTATGCAAGTATGAATTATCCATGCAGGACTTTGTGAGTTTTTCGCAACATGAGTTCACAATCATCCCTGTTCTTTTTAATCGTATAAAAATTGTGATTCAATACGGTTTCTGTTTGTTTTTTCGTTGCATATAAATTACTTTTGCCCGCTGTTGAGACCGAAAGGTCGGTATTCGATAGCACGGTATGCTTTTCGTCTTTTTCAAAAAAATAATTTTGACCAAGCTATGATTGACTTTAGCAACTTCGCTTTTATGCAGCAGGAAATAAGCCTGATGATACTCTTTGTAATCCTGCTGGCATATGATATTTTTGCAACTGACCGTTTGAAGCAGCATTACAGGCTGATTGCCTGCCTGCTGTTTGCCGTCCATACTTTGCTGGGATTTTTGCCGATGAATACGGGGACGGCTTTTGGTGGAATGTTCGTCTGTTCGGACATGACTATCCTGATGAAAAATATCCTGAACATCGCAACACTTTTTGTGCTGATGCAGTCGGGGCAATGGCTCCAAACAGCCGATACTATCCACAAGCAGGGCGAATTTTATGTAATAATGCTGGCAACGCTCTTTGGCGCTTACCTTGCGGTATCGGCGGGCAACTTTATGCTGTTATATATCGGTATCGAAAGCATGTCGCTGCCACTGGCGTGCCTTGCCGCTTTTAATAAATACAAAGAAAAATCGGCTGAAGCAGGCGCAAAATATATTTTGATTTCGGCATTCTCGTCGGGCATTATGCTGTTCGGGCTGTCGTACCTCTACGGCGCAACGGGCACCATGTATTTTGATAACCTTAGCAGACTGATTACCCCCAATGCAATTACCATTCTCGGCTTTGTGTTTTTCTTTACAGGGCTTGCATTTAAAATATCGCTCGTGCCGTTCCACCTCTGGACTGCCGATGTATATGAAGGCGCTCCTACGGGCGTAACGGCTTTTCTTTCGGTGGTATCGAAAGGCGCAATATGTTTTTCGCTCATGCTTGCGCTGTGGCGCGTGTTTGGGAACATCGAAGCCGTGTGGCATCATATCTTGTGGGGACTTACGGTTATCACCATCGTCATTGGCAATCTGTTTGCCATTCGTCAGAAAGATATGAAACGTTTTTTTGCTTTCTCGTCCATTTCGCAGGCGGGCTACATTATGCTCGGCATTATGAGCGGAACGACGCAGGGAATGGCGGCTACCGTATATTATGTGCTTGTTTATCTGTTCTCAAACCTCGTCGCTTTCGGCGTAATTACGGCTGTTGAAAACGAATCAGGCAAAACCGACATTGCCGCCTACAATGGCTTACGCAAAAACAATCCCAAACTGGCTTTTGTAATGATGCTCGCGTTGTTTTCGCTTGCGGGCATTCCGTTTTTTGCAGGCTTCTTCAGCAAATACTTCATATTTGCCGCAGCTGCAGCACGCGGTGAGTATCTGCTGGTATTTATTGCGCTGGCAAACACCGTTATCTCGCTCTATTATTATCTGATGATTGTAAAAGCCATGTTTATCAATCAGCCAGACGAACAGTCCGTACCCTTTATCCGCACCGACGGCTACAACAAAACAACATTGATACTCTGTACCGCCGGCACCATCGCCGCAGGAATTACAAGCGGTATTTATAGTTATATGAATGTGGTGAGTGTGGGAATGTAAGTGAAATGTGAAGAATTGATTGCAGATGTTATATGCATTATTGCCTTGAATTGAAAATCGGCGGGGTCAAAAGTTCGATTTTCATAATCGCAGGCAACGCTTCGCTCGCTTGTGGTTATGAAAATTAAGCCTTTTCAAGGCTACGAAAAAGTAATTATTGCGTAACATGAGTTAATTATGCTGATTTACTTTTCATTCTTCCCCATTTATTAGATATCTTCGGAAAATAGAATCATAGACCATAGATGTATTTTACCACAAAGTTCACAGTAAATTTTATGTCCTTTGTGTTAAATTTTATGCGCTTTGTTTTTCAGTAGCAACAAGTATTTTCCGAAGAGGATCTTCTTGTCGGCATCGAATAACAATTATGAACAATACAGCCCACAATGTGATCGAATTTTGAAACCCTGAGAAGCATACTTCCGTATAAGCGCCGTTTCATAAATATATAAATATTGGAACTACAAGATGCCTTGTTTTCGGTACACAGCGGCACAACTGTAATACGCCGCGAGTCAATAACCGGCATCTTGCCAAAATTAAACCATAATAAAAAATGAATTTAGACGAAAAATTATCTATCCTGCGACTTAAAATGAAGGAAGCAGGGATCGACGCTTGCATTATCCCTTCGGGCGACCCGCATTTGAGCGAATACTCGGCTGACCATTGGAAAATACGCGAATGGGTCAGCGGTTTTACAGGCTCGGCAGGAACGGTGGTGATAACAGCCTGTGAAGCCGGTCTTTGGACTGATTCACGGTACTATCTTCAAGCAGAGCAACAGTTGAACGGAAAGTATATTCGCCTTTTTAAGGATGGCCAACCCGGAGTTCCCGATTATGCCGACTGGCTGAACGATACCCTGCCAAAGGGAAGTAAAATAGGCGTTAACAACGAACTGTTTTCCATAACGCAGGCGAAAAAGCTGACAGAGAAACTCGGCACCAATAAAAAAGAAGTTATCTCTAACTTTACAATGGATGGCGAAATTTGGAATATCCGTCCTCCGATGCCAGTCGAAAAGATAACATCCATTCCCGATTATATGACGGGGCTTTCGCGACAGGCAAAAATAGAGCAGGTACGCAATGAAATGCGGAAAAAAGGCGCTACTCATTACATAACCGCCGCTTTGGACGAAATTGCCTGGGTATTGAATCTTCGTGGCAACGATGTACTATACAATCCTGTTTTTTATGCTTTCCTGACAATTACAATAGATGAAACACATCTGTATGTTAATCCTGACAAACTGTCGGCTCACATAGCAAAAAAAATCACCGACGATGGAGCTAAGATGTATCTTTACGAACAGTTTTACCATTCTATCAAAAATATTCCCGAAAACAGTATGGTGTTAATTGACCCTAACCGTACAAACATGGCAATTTACGAAGCGCTTCCCTGTAAAACAATGAAATTAGAAACCGACAGCATAATTACTTGGTTGAAAGCCGTAAAAAACGAAACTGAAATTGAGAACATCAAGCAGGTTATGGTAAAAGACGGTATTGCTGTGGTTCGTTTCCTTGCATGGCTCAATCGCACCGCAGGTGTGGAAGAGATTACAGAGTTGTCGGCAGCCGCCGAGCTGAAAATGGCACGCGGGCAACAGTCGGGTTTTGTGGGCGAATCGTTTACCACTATTTCGGCATACGGAGCGCACGGCGCCATTGTGCATTACAGCGCCACAACTGAATCGAACAGCGAGCTTCATCCGTCCGGCGTTTACCTTGTCGATTCGGGCGGACAGTATATTTCGGGCACAACCGACATTACGCGCACCGTTGCACTGGGCGAAGTGCCCGAGCAGGCTAAGATTGATTACACGCTTGTGCTGAAAGGGCATATTGCCTTGGCAAATGCTGTGTTTCCTGCCGGAACACGCGGCGTGCATTTAGACATACTTGCCCGTAAAGCGCTTTGGGAACACGGACTGAATTACGGGCATGGTACGGGACATGGAGTCGGCTATTTCCTCAATGTTCACGAAGGACCTCAAAGCATCCGCCCGCAGGACAACGGCGTGGAACTGAAAGCAGGAATGGTAACATCGAATGAGCCGGGTATTTATCGAAGTGGCGAGTACGGCATTCGAATCGAAAACCTGATACTCTGTGTCGAAAAGGAGGAAACGCCATTCGGCAAGTTTCTCGGTTTTGAAACGCTTACGCTGTGCCCTTTCGACCACAATATGATTAAACCAGAAATGCTTACCAACGACGAAAAAGGATGGATAAACAACTATCACCGACGTGTTTACGAAATATTAGCGCCTCTTATTGTATGCGAAGCGCAGGTGTGGTTGAAAAAATTTACACAACCGATTGAATAAATAATAGTGTTGCGAATATAGTGCATTACGCAACAGGCATTGTAATTAACAGGCTGTCCATCTGGTCAGCCTGCTAATTATAAAAAAGGATGAGATTATTATTGATGAAACACA
>JAITVO010000173.1 GCA_031285765.1 Cytophagaceae bacterium
AGCGAAAAATTAAAATAAACAACACATCATCCGGCTGTCGCAACCTGTAGCCCCAGTTTGCTTTTTTTTGCAATCAGCCGCAGCACGGGCGCGACTCATGCAAACAGTTTTTCAAAAACAGAATGCACAATAAATAGAAAAACGTTGCGCGTACATGTCAATATTTTTATACGGGAAATAAGTATCCGAAAATAATGCTGATGTATAGCATTGCTCCACAATTTACTATATAAATTTGCAAAAATATATCACAATATTGTTGGCGCAATTCCTAATTATATTACTTTTGCGGCGTCTTAAAATTAAAACAGTTATATGAAAAAGATTTACACAGTTCTGATACTATTGTCCTTGTCGGCAACATTTTTAAAAGCGCAGGTAGTAACCATGCCAAAGTTAAACACATTTCCGGATGCAGGAACTGTAATAATAGCCCCAACACATCAATTTAATTTGGGAATTTTTGAGAACGACAATCGGAAAACAATGGGAGCGGTTAATTCCATAGCAAATGATTATCAGAAAGCCCTAATAATGCTAACCCAAATACAACCTATAGGTTTTCAGTGTTTAGGAATAGATGCACATAAAATAGCTTCCAGTTTATCTTTTGGCATAAGTTCCGAACAGTTTCTTTATTACACATCTTATGGACATTATTTTTCAACTGTGGGTAAAGCGAATGCTTTTCACATAAAAAATAATGGCAATGTGGGTATAGGTACTTATTCGCCCACCGAAAACCTGCATGTAGTGGGTAATGGAAAATTTTCGGGCGATATGTGGGTAAACAATACCCATAAGGTGGCTACACTTTCGCAAGACCAAACTTTTACAGGAGTTCAAAACTTCAGTAACGGTGTTAACTTTAGCGGAGACAGTCATTTTCTGATGGACGGACCAAAATTCTTTGAAATAAAAAATGTTGCGCTCAATACATTTCTTCAGGTTGGCATAGCGCAGTTTAATCAGAGCTTCCACAGGGCTTCAAAAACAGGCGATATTGTTATACGCCGTTTAGGAATGAAGGGCGACAACCGGAAGCTGATTATTTCAACTGCGTCCGACGCACACGATTTTCCCGCACAGGCCGTAGGTATTAGCGGCGCAAACGATGTGAATGCTGCTGGCGTATGGGCACACAACAACCTGAATGTTCGTATTGGTGCCTATTCGGCAACAGCGCCAACCCACAAGCTCGAAGTAAATGGCAGCGGACTGTTTGATGGCGGGCTTCAGGTAAAAGGCAATGGTGTGTTCGATGCTGGGCTTCAGGTAAAGGGAACCATTAAAACATCGGAAGTGATTATAGAAGCCAAAACTGCCGACTTTGTTTTTGAACCCGATTACAGTTTGCGTCCGCTTAACGAGGTGGAAACTTTTATCAGGGAAAACAAACACCTGCCCGATGTGCCAAGCGCCGCACAAATGGAGAAAGAGGGTGTAGGAGTGGCTGAGATGAACAAACTGCTGCTGCAAAAAATTGAAGAACTGACGCTCTATGTAATAGAACTGCAAAAAGAACTGCAAAAACTGAAAACAGCAGAAACTGCAAAGCAGTAACACAAACATTATAAAAACCTCACACCATGTACTTCAGAATATATGTTATTGGACTGTTCCTTGCTGTATCGCTCGCAGCAACAGCACAGCAGCGTGTTGAATATGGCTACGACCGTGCCGGCAACCGCATTACAAGGCAGGTTGTTACCATTGCCACCCAAAAAAGTGCAGAGTTCAACGAGCCCGAAGAGCCGGTTGAGCAGGAGTTTGGCCAGCGAACAATACGGGTTTACCCCAACCCTACCCGAGGCAACCTGTCGATTGATGTGCAGGGAGGCAGCAACGACGAAGTTTACCGCTACATGCTGTTCGACATGCAGGGAAAGCAGCTGCTTGGCGCCGAGCGCAGGGGAAACGGAAATACTCCTGTTGAGATGGGCGCCTGCCCCGCCGGTTACTACATTTTAATTATAAACACTGCTGACGGAAAAATTGAATATAAAATAGTGAAAGAATAGCGGTTTTCAATTGACAATTGACAGTTAATAATTGGCAATTGAAAACCGCCAGCTGATAAGTGAAATTTATGAATAAACTATACTTCCCCATCATCATCTTGCTGCTTTTGGTTCTGAGCGCACGGGCGCAGGAGCCAAAAGAGAGTTGGACACTGTCGTCGCCCGAAAGCGGTAACAAAAACTATGTAGCCCGCGACGGCATTACACTGAAACCCGGCTTTAGCTACAAAGCTGCGGAGGGAAGCAGCAATACATTCAGGGCAAGTGTTGACCCGGCGTTGCTGTTTCCGCCAACCGACGGCACCTACATGAAACCTAACGGCACACTCACATCCAATCCTTTGGAAGGATATGCTGTGGGTGCTATTCCCGGACAGTTCAACGTTAGCCCAAGCGGGGCGGCAACCTATTCCATACCGATAGAAGTACCTTCGGGGGTAAACGGCATGCAGCCCAACATTTCGCTTGTTTACAACAGTCAGGCTGGTAACGGCATTGCAGGCTGGGGCTGGAACATTGGCGGGTTGTCGATGATTTCGAGGATGCCCGCCAACATCTATTACGATAACAAAGCAAGCGGAATCGACTGGACAAAAAGCAGCCCACTCGCGCTGGACGGGCAGCACCTGATACCAATAGGCAACAACGAATACCGCACCGAAAACGAATCGTACAGCAAAATAACCGGTAAAAACATA
>JAITVO010000242.1 GCA_031285765.1 Cytophagaceae bacterium
TACGACCCCGAAAAGCACACCCTGTATTTCCGTTATCATCAGGGCGAACAGATGCGGCAGCTGATTCCCGAAATCGAAGTGCAGATGATGGGCTTGGGCGACGTTCAGCCCTCAGTGAAAGATGTAACCGACGTAAAAACCGGCGCGCTCAACAGCGCCATTACTCCCGGCAAAGCTGTTAAAGTGCGTGGCGCTAAGATTAAAATTACCGGCGAGCATCCCGACACTGGCATCTTTTTCGTATCCGGTGGCGGCGAACGCACGCGGGTGGAAAACGACGAAATTATCACCAACAACCCCTCGGAGCTGGTGGTAATGGTGCCGTTGCTGCCCGCAGGAACGTACCGTTTGGAGGTTGTTACGCAATACAGCGGTGGCAGCCTGTTGCTCAAAGAGCCGCGTATTGCCGTCTTTTCCAAACCGCTTACGGTGGGGTAGGGCGGGCTATTCTATCGGGTAGAATAGCTCGCTCTATCCGATAGAATAGCCCGCTCTACCGGATAGAATAGCCCGCTCTACCGGATAGAATAAGTTATTTTGCACATAAGTATGGGTCAAAAATTAATTTACACTCAAAGTAAACCACAAGGAGCACGAAGTTCTTCACAAAGGACACTATGTTGTTGTGAGCCTTGTGTGTTCTTTGTGAACTTTGTGGTAAAAGATTGTATCAATTAATTTATATTGGATACTTAAAT
Organism: Cytophagaceae bacterium; assembly: GCA_031285765.1. Classification (GTDB taxonomy): domain Bacteria; phylum Bacteroidota; class Bacteroidia; order Bacteroidales; family Marinilabiliaceae; genus WRMI01. The sequence goes on from JAITVO010000242.1 coordinate 699, forward strand.
AATTAATAGCTATGAAAACAAGTTTTTTTATGATTGCAGTGGTGCTGCTGGTGGCCGGATTGACTTCCTGCAAAGAGAAACCGAATAACGAAACAGGTGATTTGTTTTTTGAAATCTCGCCCAATTCCAAATCGCAGCTTATAGAAAAGGAAGTTAATGGCATTACCTTTAAGTTTTGTCTGCTGAACGAGCAGGGGCAGCCTGCTACGGTGTTTAATGAGGGGGAAAACTTTAGTTTCTACTTCTCTGTTACAAACAACACAGAGGAAAAATTATTTTATGTACCGGAAATTGTACGGTCAAATGATTCTTTTTGTAAAGTATTTAATGCCTACAATCAGGATTTTGGAAAACCATATATTGCCGGTGCAATAAATATGATAGGCATTGCTGCTTATATGCTTGATGTAAATGAAATTCGTGAATTTAAACAGCAATGGATTGATGAACGTGATAGCTGGCAATGGGAACATACTCATTTCAAGAGTTCTTATAGAGAACCACTGATACGAGGCAATTATTATACTATTATCAAGCATAAGTTCGAATTTATGCTTGATAATGGCATAAAATTCTATATAGACTCAGTCAATCTTAAAATTAACTTTCAAATAAAATAACCGCCATGAAAAAATTATCTATTCTTATCATTTTACTTGCTTCTGTGCTTACAGTGAATGCACAGGTACAAACAATCTTTTCTCAGGAAAAAACGATTTTAGAAACGGTCAAGGTTATTAAAGAGAACAAAAAGGCTAAACTTGTAAAAAAGTTTGCACCGTTTGATGTGCAAAAGCGGTTGGATGAGGATGCTGCAAATGAAGGATTTGATGTTCCTTTCCGGTTTGGAGAAGGATTCGATACCGATATTACCTTATCGGAAGAAAATTGGACAAAGGTAGAAAACGGCAGGCTTTGGGCGATGGAATTTGAATCGACAGGGGCCTATTCCATCAATTTTGTGTTCAACAATTTTTATTTGCCCGAAGGTGCCGAACTGTACATTGCAAACTGTGAAGAAACCATGCTTTATGGTCCTGTAACCTCGAAACAGAATACCAAAAATGGCTTCTTTCTTACCGATCTTGTACAGGGCGATAATGTGACCCTCTATCTGTTTGAGCCTGCCGATAAACAGGGACAGGCAAAACTGACCGTAAAGCGTGTAGTACATGCTTACAAAAACTTACTTTCAAATTTATTTTATGGAAATTATGGTAGTTCCGGAAGTTGTAACAATAATATAGATAATTTCCCTGCATGGGATTTGGAATCGGATGCTGTTGCGTTGGTTTTGCTTTCAAGTGGCTTCGAATTGTGTAGTGGTTCTTTGCTGATGACAGCCGATCAATCTTTCAGACCGTTCTTTTTAACGGCATTCCATTGCATTGATGTAAATGAAAATAGCAGCTTATCCGCAGCAGAAATAGCTGATGCTGAAAACTGGATGTTTAAATTTCAGTATAAACAATCTACATACACAGGTAATTCTTCTACAAGCGGAATAACTTACAATGGCGCTGCATTTAGAGCGGCATGGAACAATACCGATTTTGCCTTGATGGAGATGGACAACTCGCCTGCGGGCGACACCCGTTTCTCATGGCTAGGCTGGGACAGAAGCGGAAATAGACCAACATCCGGTACCGGGATTCATCATCCTTCTGGCGACGTTATGAAGATTTCATTTGACAATGATGCTATTACCGAGACGGCTAATGGTATGACATCAGGTACTTCTCATTGGTATGTAGATATTGATAATGGAACATTGGAACATGGTTCTTCTGGTTCTTCTTTATTTAACCAAAACGAAAGAGTAATAGGACAGTTACATGGAGGCTATCCCGGTTGTAATTCATCCAAAAAATTTTGGTACGGATGTTTCCATCGTTCATGGACAGGCGGCGGCACAAATGCTACCCGTTTAAGCAACTGGCTCGACCCGACAGGGAGTGGCGCAATGACAACAAATACATTGCGTTCACCTACCCTCAGCGGACACGCCACCGCTTGTCCGGGCAGTGCCGTAACATTTACAATAAGTAATTTGCCTGCCGGTGCAACTGTAAGCTGGTCGGCGCCAAACTCTTTTTCTGTTGAGAGTTCATCAAACACGTCTGTTACTTACAACATAAGTTCATCTTTACCCTTTCTTGTTTATACTGTTACTGCAAATATTTCCACAGGAGGTAATCACGTTACAACTCTTACACATAATGTACATGTTCACACTGGAAAAGTCAGTATTTCAGGGGCTGGGTATGTTGGCTATCTGAAAACGGAAACCTACACGGCTAAGTTAATCAATCCCTGTAACCAACCCGTTTCCATTGAGTGGAGGCTCAACGGAAATCTGATAGGAACAGGTGGAACTATCGTTATAAAGTCGGTAGCCCAACCGGTAACATCATTTAAAAATACGGATGGTATCGCACCGAATACCGGCGAGCATCAAATATCAAGACAGCCTGAGGGAGTGTATTATGCCGGATATATGCTTACGGTTACAGCAAAAAACTCTTCCGGTACGCAACTGTGTTCTGCATCCAAAGATATAGCCGTATATGGCTATCCATCTATTACAGATTTTCCCCTGATATTGGAGGAGTGTGTTTCACCGGAAGAGGGTTTGAAAAAGGTAGAAAACTCATCTGGAAAAGTTATCAATATTTATCCCAATCCGGTTTCCGATATTCTCAACATCGACATCGCAGGAGGGGCTGCCAGCGATATCCGTCTTTACGACAGTTACGGCGTCCTTCTTCGGCAGCAGAAAACCGGCGGCGGCACAGTACAGTTAAATGTATCGAATCTGCCCAACGGGCTTTATTATTTGCATATATACGATGGAATAAACAAAATGCCCGAAGTGCGGCAAATTATGGTGAAACATTAAATAATTGTATTATCTTTGCCGCGGTCAAAATTCAGGCTAAGTTTCACAAGAGTTGTTATTGTTTGTAATATTCATCTTTAAAAGTTTAACAGTATGGCAAATATATTGCATCGCGTTAAAGCGTTTTTGTATCCCAACGAATTGACGGCCGACCCCGACGATTATTCGGCGCGTGTATCGTCGGAGCGCACGCTGGACATTGCAGACGTGTGCCGTTCGGCAGTTAGCCGCGGCGGCGCTTCCGGAACATTCGAGGCAATGGAGCAGCAGGTGCGCAACTTCCTCAAGGAGATGGCTCACCTATCCTGCGACGGATTTTCGAT
>JAITVO010000273.1 GCA_031285765.1 Cytophagaceae bacterium
AAAGATAAACACCCTCATTCAACCGATAATTGGCGACAATGCTACAACGATTGTATGCAAACACTTGACGAGGTAGAGAAAGCCAGATTGCTAAAAGCAATCCACGAAAACGATTTTTCGGAAATCGTACAAAACCGGTTTACCAACCCCAAAAGCAGACAACTGATTGAATTTTACACCAATTACCGCAATGCTATAGTCAAAGAGGGGGCAGATTTATACAAACTCAAACAGGAATACGATAAAGACCCTACCATTGCATTGAGACGCAAAAGAAGTTAGTAATTTTGTGGGAAAATAAAACAATAAAACTCAAAATATTATGCCCGAACAACAAAATATAGAATACAAAAGCAGTTGGCACGACGACTATCTGAAATGGATATGCGGTTTTGCCAATGCGCAGGGTGGTAAAATCTATATCGGCATGAATGATGCCGCAACTGTTGTTGGCGTGGAAGACCAAAAAACGCTGATGGAAGAAATCCCCAACAAAATCAAAAACAATATGGGGATTACTGCCGAAGTCAATCTTTTGCAGGACGGCGAACTGTACTACATTGAAATTGTCGTACAGCCCTATTCCGTGCCTATTTCCTTGCGAGGCAGGTATTACTACCGCAGCGGCAGTGTGAAACAGGAGTTGACAGGTGCAGCCCTCAACGAATTTTTGCTCAAACGCAGCGGGCAAACTTGGGGCGATGTAATAGAAACACGAGCCACATTTGCCGACATTGATGAAAGCAGTTTTTGGGCTTTCTTTAAAATGTCGGAAGAAAAAGGACGAATGCCTGAAACTCTTGGCTTGACAATTCCGCAAATATTGGACAAGTTGCTTTTAACCGAAAACGGACAGTTGAAACGCGCTGCAATTGTTTTATTTGGAAAGAATCCTGCAAAATTTTATCCAAATACCTTCGTTAAAGTCGGTCGTTTCAGAGAAAATGATATTTTGTTTCACGATGTTGTCGAGGAAAATTTAATCACTCTTTTACGAGAAATTACCAATCAACTTAATCACAAATACCTTACACGGAAAATTCATTTTGAGGGCTTGTATCGTGTTGAAACAGGCGAATATCCGACACCCGCCATTAGAGAAATGTTGCTTAATGCCCTGATACACCGCAATTATATAGGGAGTTTTATTCAAATTCGCGTTTATGACGACAACATAAATGTTTGGAATGATGGCGGTTTGCCCGCAGGTATCAGTTCGGAAGCATTAAAAAGACCTCACAGGTCGAATCCTCGCAATCCAATTATTGCAGATGTTTGTTTCAAAGGCGGGTTGATTGATTCGTGGGGAAGTGGTACAATTCGCATTATTGACACTTGCAAGCAAGCCGATTTACCCGAACCCGAACTTATAGAACAGGATGGCGGTTTTTCTGTAACACTTTTCAAAAATCATTTAACCAAAGAACAATTAACTAAAATCGGATTGAATGAAAGACAAATTGATGCGATTTTATTTTACAGAACAAAAGGCGAAATAACAGGTCTTGAATATGCAGAACGCTATAAAATAGCAGGACGAACAGCAAGAGCGGATTTATCCGAATTGGTAGAAAAGAAATTGCTTTACAAACAAGGAGAAACGAAATCAGTAAAATACCTGTTCAATGCCGAATGATTGCCGAATATGCCGAAAAGATGCCGAATAAAAAATTCCCCAATATCCCAAAATCCTCACTTGTGGGAATTTGGGGATATTCTTTTTAAGCGGTATAAATCTTTGTTCAATGCTCCGCACCACCCCCCGACCACCCACCCATAAAGACAGTTGAACGTTGATTTTATTTGCGTTACCACGCAGGTTTTAGAAAATGCCAAATTGCCAAAATGGAAATTGATTTTACATTTCCTCTATTTCTCCTAAATTCCCAATATCCTCATTCCATATTTTTGGGGATATTCCTTCTATTCTTTGCCCGATAAAAAGGAATATGCAAAGGTAGCAATTACGCTTACCGGCAGTAAAGGTCAAGCCCTGCGGGTTTTTGAAAAAAAAATCTCCACACCTCCGCTTCGCTTCAGGTAGTATTTTTTATTCAAAAAACCTTGACAGCCGCCGCTTCATTGCTGGGGGATAGCATATCCTTTTTCTCTTCTTTTTTGCCGTTTTTTCTTCTCTTTTTCGGGGGAAAAATTGTTGTTTTTAGGTCTGATTAAGCAAACGACAGCAATCCAACGCAACCGCCGCCAATATTCAAAAGGGTAGCGGTTGCCTTTATACTTTTGCAGCCGGATAAGGTTACGGCTGTACCAAGTCCATACCAACGCCGTACCAAGTCCAAGTAAAAACATATTTTTTAACAAATAATTTCTTGTCAAAATGGGAACAATTAAAAAAGGAATCTTAGGCGGCTTTTCCGGCAAGGTCGGAACAGTCGTAGGTGGTAGCTGGAAAGGCATTTCCTACATGCGTTCACTCCCGCAGAGTGTCAAAAACCCTCGCACAGTGGGACAGGTAAGCCAGCGCAGCAAGTTTGCGCTTACGCTTAACCTGCTCAAACCAATGACCGCATTTTTGCGTACAGGCTGGAAATTCTACGCACACAGGCAGTCGCCGTTCAATGCAGCAACTTCCTACACGCTTGCCAATGCAATAACGGGAGCATACCCCGACTATTCGATTGATGCAAGCAAAGTGCTGGTGTCGCGTGGCTCTTTGACACCCGCAACCAACGCCAGAGTGATACCCACTCAGGGTTTTATCAACCTCTCATGGGATGACAACAGCGGCACAGGCAGCGCTAAGCCAACCGACAAAGCCCTTGTTGCTGTGCTTAACCCTGTTAAAGGTGAGTCAATCACCAATGACGCAGGCGCAGACCGCATGACCGGAACACAAGCCGTTCCTGTCCCCGCCGACTGGTTGGGCGACAGCGTAGAAATCTATCTCGGATTCGTATCCGAAGATGGCAAAGAGGTGTCAAACAGCATTCACTTGGGTACACTAAACATGGCGTAATGCAGTCACACAGCAAAAACCGCTCATTCGGGCGGCTTTTTTTGAAACATTAAGATAAAAATGTATGAAAATTACAAATCAAATATTACCATTCGCCGTTTCGGTAATCACCCTAATTGTCGGCTGGTTTGGTGGCAGACGCAAATCCGCCGCCGAAGTTGAAATCATAAAATCCGACCACGCCGAAAAATTGCTTAAACTGAACGACCAATACTTAATTGCCCCGCTCACAAAACGAATAGATATTTTGAGCCAAAAGATACAGCGTTTGGAGCAGGCATTAAGCCGCATTTCAGATTGCAGCGATGCAAAAAACTGTCCGGTCAAGAACGAACTAAAAAAACAGAAAAATTATGACACCAAGAGGATTACGAAATAACAATCCCTTAAACATTCGGTACAGTGCCGATGTTTTTCAGGGCGAAACAAAAGGGAATGATAAATCATTCAAAACCTTTTTTCCCATGCCCTACGGCTATCGTGCAGCGTTTGTGACGCTTGGCACTTATCTTTCACATGGATGGAGCACCATTGAGAAAATAATATCTCACTGGGCGCCACCCTCCGAA
>JAITVO010000286.1 GCA_031285765.1 Cytophagaceae bacterium
CGAGATTAACGACCCGTCGTTGCGAAATCAACGACCCGTCGTTACGAGATCAACGACCCGTCGTTACTGTATGCCTTTATATACAGCGGTAATAACGGGGCAATAAAACAGACGAATCATAAAGCGGGTGGAAAAATTTCCGTCCCTGCCCAAATCGCAATTTGAACATGATTTTCAGGATAGCCCTGTGTATTTGATTGTACCGTCCCTGCGGCATTTTATGAGTTTTGTGCAACATCAGTACATAAATATTGTTTGCATATTTGCTCCATATAAATTACTTTTGCCGCTTGTTGGCTCAAATATCTTGACGGCATTTCTTACGAGCCATTGTAAAAAACAACTGCTTAAACATCTAAAAATATGTCAGGTATTTCAGATTTTATTCAATGGATTGACAATGCGCTGCATCAAAGCATGGGCGGCGGATGGGCGCTCTTTATAGAGTTTGTACTGATAGGGCTTTCCGTTATGTTGATATACGCCATTTTTGCGCTGATACTGATTTATGCCGAGCGGAAAATATGCGCCTACTTTCAGTGCCGCATCGGTCCCAATCGTGTAGGCATCTTCGGCATACTGCAATCGGCAGCCGACATGATAAAAATTCTTTTGAAAGAAATTATCCGTATCAACCGTGCCGACAAATTTCTGTTTCGCGCGGCATCGTTTGTCGTTATCATCGGCTCCATCTGCACATTTGGAGCGTTGCCGTTTGCGCGTGGCGTACAGGTAATTGATTTCAATATCGGCGTGTTTTATCTGCTGGCAGTATCGTCGATTGGCGTTGTTGGAATCCTTTTGGCAGGATGGTCGAGCAACAGCAAATACACCATGATTGGCGCCATGCGCAGCGGTGCGCAGTTAATCAGCTACGAATTGTCGTGCGGACTCTCGCTGCTTACCATCGTAATGCTTTCGGGCACCATGCAGCTGTCCGAAATCGTAGAGCAACAGGCAGAAGCATGGTTTATATTTAAAGGACATGTTCCCGCCTTTATTGCTTTCGTTATTTACCTGATTGCGGGACACGCCGAAACCAATCGCGGACCGTTTGACCTTCCCGAAGCCGAATCGGAACTTACGGCAGGCTATCACACCGAATATTCAGGTATTCAGTTCGGCTTTTTTTACCTTGCCGAGTACATGAACATGTTCATCATTGGCGCCATTGCAGCCACGATGTTTCTTGGCGGATGGATGCCGCTGCACATACCCGGGTGGGAATCGTTTAACGCAGTGATGGATTACATTCCGTCGTCCATCTGGTTTCTCGGGAAGACAGCCTTCTGCATCTTCCTTGCCATGTGGGTACGATGGTCGTTTCCCCGACTGCGCATCGACCAGTTGCTTGGTCTCGAATGGAAAATATTGATGCCCATCAGTCTTCTCAATATGATTCTGATGGCGCTGTGTATTGTACTGTAATTTTAGATAACATCGAGCAAAATGAAAATATTCAATTATATAAAAAGGATTTTAACGGGGCTGTACCGTCTGTTTCAAGGCATGTATATTTCGATGCTCAACATGATGCGCCCCAAAGTAACCGAGCAGTATCCCGAAAACAGAGGCAAATACGTTTATTTCGAACGCTTTCGCGGAATGTTAACGATGCCGCACAACGAAAACAACGAACATCGGTGTACCGCCTGCGGCATTTGCACCACCAACTGCCCTAACGGTACCATTCGCGTAATCACCAAAAAGGAGACCGACGAAACCACAGGTAAGGAAAAGCGAGCGCTCGACCGATACATGTACGATTTGGGAAGCTGTACATTCTGTTCGCTTTGCACCATCACCTGTCCGCAAAACGCTATTGTGTGGAACAATACTTTTGAACATGCCGTATTTACGCCCGCCAAACTGATGAAACAGTTGAACAGGGAAGGAGCGCGGCTGGAAAGTAAATAAATGTCCAACATTTTATCGATAAAGAATAATCATTTCTTGTTCATGTACATCAATACTCTTTCGCAAAGAAAACTATTATGAATGATTAACATATTAAAATAAAACCTTATCCCCGATTATTCGTTGATAGGGCAGTTGATAACTTAATAAATTAATAACGATTTTATGGAAAAGAACATTTTAATTCGCGTTGTATTAAAAGCTGGTATCTGTATCATGCTTTTTGGGGGAATAACACATTCGGTTTCGGCACAGGCAAATAAAGCCGATGCACAGATAACGAAATTGAAAGCCCAAGTGGATAAGACTGAAGCCAATCAGCGAAAGTTTGAAGTGAAACTGGCTACTGCTGATTCGCTTATGACAAGGGGAGAAGAACTGGCTGAAGCCGGTTATGCTGAAATCAAAGCCATAAATGCTGAATTGAAGGCAAAAGATAAAGAGTATGCCACTCAAAAAAAAGCAATTGACAAACAGTTGAAGTCGAAAGACAAAACAACAGTTACCGAAGCAAAAGCCGAGATGAAAAAACTTGATACAGAGTATAAGGCTTTTGTAAAAGAGTGCACTGCAAAACTGAAAGCGCAAACAAAAATTGCTACCGATGGCGATAAAAATTACGAAAAGGGACGCGTGATGCAGAAAGAAAATGAAAAAGCAATGAAACAAGCCACAAAAGATGTGGAAGCTGCTCAAAAAGCGCTGGACAAAGCAACCGCTCCTCCCGATACCGGAAAAGCAAAGAAAAAGAAAAAATAATTGGTGCACTTGAAATTGGCAGATTGTTTAAACATTACTAAGGTAAACGCTCAGAATTTTGCAGCAGTAACACTTCATGTTACGCAAAACATGGATTATACATCTGTATTAGTTCAAAACAGTCCCGCAGGAACGATACAAACGAATTGAAAATTTAAGAATTACAGGTCATTCATTTTCAATTCTCAATTCGTAAGGTGTCGTTGTTCCTTGCGGGACTTTGTGAGTTTTTCAGAGCATGAGTTACATTTATTTAAAATGCTTAGTGCATAAAACTCCATTAACAAATAAAAACAATCTATATAGAAACAGGGAATAAATCAAAGAAAATAGAGCTGATTTTCAATTCTCCTCCATTTACAGAAGTATTATCCCTGCGAGGCTATACAAACAACATGGCCCTATTATCATTTTAATATTATGGGTAGCAGTTTAGTATTAGGAGCTATTTAAAACATTCAACAACATTACTGAAAGGTATAATTTGCAAAACTTAAGTTGATGATTTTTATTTATGTCAAACATAAAAGCACACAACATTGTCAATATTCTTGAAACATTTGCGCCGCCCGCTTTTCAAGAAGATTACGATAACAGCGGCTTGCAAACAGGCAGTCTCGACAGCGAGGTAACAGGTCTTCTTATTACATTGGATGTAACGCCCGAAGTAATTGAGGAGGCAATTGCCTGTAAAATTAATTTTATACTCTCGCATCATCCAGTTACTCTTGCGGGAATAAAGAAGATGACAGGAAGCTCGTTGCCAGTTCGTATTTTTACCGAAGCCATACGAAATAACCTTATTATTTACTCGGCGCACACCAATCTCGACAGCGTAAAAGATGGCGTAAGTGGCATCCTTGCCCGTAAAACAGGTCTGATTAACTGTCGTGTGCTATCCCCGCGCAAGCAGTTACTCACGAAATTAGTAACATTTGTTCCTGTTGATTATGCCGGCAAAGTTCGCAATGCACTGTTCGAAGCAGGAGCGGGACACATCGGAAAGTACGACTGTTGCAGCTATAATATCGAAGGCGAAGGCACGTTTAGAGGAGGCGAAGCAGCGCATCCATTTGTTGGTGAAAAAGGAAACGTTCATACCGAGAGTGAAATACGAATAGAAACAGTGATTCCTGTCTTTTTGCAAAATAAGGTATTAAAAGCATTGCTTGCCACGCATCCTTACGAAGAACCGGCATACGATTTTTATTTGCTCGAAAATAAATGGAACGAAGCAGGTTTCGGAATTATCGGCGAGTTGCCCGAACCACAATCGCCCGAATGTTTTCTTGCGCATCTGAAAAATGTTACGCAAACGGGCTGTATCCGTCATACCGATACAATACGAAAAACAGTTAAAACCATAGCTGTATGCGGCGGAAGCGGCAGTTTTTTGTTGCACGAAGCAATCAATATAGGAGCCGACGTGTTTGTTTCGGGCGACTTTAAATATCACCAGTTTTTTGACGCCCCCAATACGCTTATGATTGCCGATATAGGACATTATGAAAGCGAACAGTTTACTAAAGAACTGTTATTAGATATTCTTACAAAAAGATTCCCCGACCTCACACTTCGCATATCTGGAATAAACAGCAATCCAATAAAATACTGCTAATTACCTGATGCCTTTCAGTATCTTATGTCCGAATGAATCTCATACTTTGTTCGCTCTATCGTAGAGGCTGTGTTTTTACATTTTTTTGCAGTCACATCTTGCTCCGATAAACCAAACCACGACAATGTTGTTTGCAAAATCCTGCATAGAAGATATTTTACGAATTGAAAATGGAGAATTGAAAATTTACTTGATGGAAACATCATTAATTTTCAATCTTCATTCAAATATGCTGCCCCTGCGGGACTACATTTTTCACTGCACTAAATACAGGATTAATCACCCCTCTTTTGTTTATAACATTTTTTATCACACAATATCTCCTTGATTTTATGTGCAATGAATTATGTTTTTCAAAAGATGCTATTTTTTATCATTTCTTTTTTTACTTTTGCCGCAACATATTTGAAAGTTTAAGCGTAGAAAGTCGAGTTTGAACAAAAACCGAACTGTTTTGTTTTGCATGGAGTTTATGGTTTCGGGTTATCTTAGAATATCAAAAAAAACACCTTGAAGATGAGATTATTTATTTGTTTGTTTGTTTTGTTTTTTGCAGTCGGCGGCAGAGCTGTTGCCGAAGAATTGACGGAACATGGCGAAGAATTTAACGCTACCGAAATGATAATGCACCACATCGGCGATTCGCACGAGTGGCACATCATCTCCTTTAATGCGGGCGCCGAAAACGAATTTAGCGTAACAATGCCGTTGCCCGTAATTTTGTGGCACAACAACGGACTGCACGTCTTTATGTCGTCAAAATTTCATAACGAGAAAATTATTGCGCTTGGCGATGATTATGCCGTTCTTGAACACGGACACATCTATATTACCGATGCTTCGGGTACGCTTGTTCACGACGAAAACGGAGCGGTTACAAACGCCTCGCCGCTTGATTTTTCCATTACCCGAAACGTTGCAAGTATGTTGCTGGGGTTTGCAATACTGTTGCTGCTGTTTGGAACGGCAGCAAACGGATATGCCAAACGCGGCGGTCTTTCGGTGCCAAAAGGGATTCAACTGCTGGTGGAACCTGCCGTACTTTTTATTCGCGACGACATTGTTCGCGAACAGATTCACAGCAAACGCAAAGCCGACTTTTTTATGCCCTACCTGCTTACACTGTTCTTTTTTATATTGATAAATAACCTTATAGGGCTGGTTCCGTTTTTCCCCGGAGCAAGCAACCTTTCAGGAAACATATCGTTTACACTGACACTGGCGGTAATTTCGTTTTTAACAATCAATATTTTTGCATCAAAAAATTACTGGAAACACACGTTTCTTGCGCCCGGAATACCGCTTCCCATCAAAATATTTATTGTTCCTGTCGAAATAATTGGGCTTTTTACTAAACCTTTTGCCCTGATGCTTCGTTTATTTGCCAACATCACGGCAGGACACATTATTATATTAAGTCTTACGTCAATTGTTTTTGTGTTGGGAACTGTGGCGGCGTCGCCACTGACAATCATTTTATCGCTGATGATGTATTGTCTTGAGTTTTTGGTTGCATTTTTACAGGCATATATTTTCACACTGTTAACAACCCTTTTTATAGGGATTGCAGTGAATGATGCACATTAGTTAAACTTTGTTTATAAATAAATTTTTGTATTATGAGTACAGCATTAGGATTAGGAGTAATTATTCTCGGTCTTGGTCTTGGTATCGGACTGATTGGAAAAGGAGCTATGGAAGCAATGGGTCGTCAGCCCGAAATGAGTTCCAAAATTCAGACAGCGATGATTATTGCAGCCGCGTTGATTGAAGGCGCAGCTCTGTTTGCAATCGTTGTAAGCTGGTTAATATCGTAATTTTTTTAACAAAATCTGTAAGTCATGGGGATACTGACTCCCGATCCCGGACTGGTCTTTTGGACTACCCTCTCGTTTGTTATCCTGCTGCTTATATTGCGCAAAGTAGCATGGAAGCCTATTCTTCGTGCCTTGAAAGTTCGTGAAGAGTACATTGAGTTTTCACTTCGCGACGCCGCACAGGCAAAAATGGAAATTGCCCGCATCGGTGAAAGGCAAAAAGAAATTGTTGAAGAAGGACGCCGCCAGCGAGACGATATAATCCGCGAAGCACGGGATCTTAAAGACGGAATAATTCGCGAGGCAAAAGAAGCCGCTCAAAAAGAGGCTGTCCGAATTATTCAGCAAACACACGAACAGATGGAACGTGAGAAAAAAGAAGCAATACTTGGAATTCAACAGCAAATCAGCGAACTGTCGCTCGAAATTGCAAGCAAAATTCTTCGTGAAGAACTTTCGTCCGACATCCGTCAGAAAAGTGTGATAAAGCAGCACTTGCAGGACTTTACATTTAATTAATCCACCAGCAAATTTGTCATGAACACAGGATTAATATCAATGAGATACGCGAAAGCATTACTGCAGGCAGGGCTGGCAAACAACACTTTAGATGCTTTGTACGGCAATGGCTCGAATTTTTACGAGGTATTGAACAAATCAACCGATTTCGATGCTTTTCTGAAAAATCCCATTATCAGCGGCGAAGCCCGAAAGAAATTCATACGAAAAGTTTTCGGTACAAGTTTTCATGGCATGATGCTGAACTTTATCAATATTATTATTGATAATCGGAGAGAAAAGTTGATTGGAATGATTTTTCTCGATTTTATCAATCTTTACAGAGAAAGCAAAGGAATTAAAACCGTTAAGGTGATTACCGCAATCCCTGTGGATGATGAATATCGGAATGAAATCGGCGAAGTAATCGAAAAACGTCTAAATGCCAAAATCGAACTCGAATGTAAAGTCGATGCCGAAACAATCGGCGGGCTTGTAATCATGGTTGATGACAGGCTGGCAGACGGAAGTGTTGCAGGCGAATTGCGTGCATTGAAAAAGAAAATGATGATTTATTAAGAAGTTCAGCTAAATGGAACAGATTAAACCTTCAGAAGTTTCTTCGCTGTTGAAAAAGCAGATAGAAGAATTTCAGTCAGGAACACAGCTCGAAGAGGTCGGCACAGTATTGCAGGTGGGCGACGGAACAGCGCGTATTTACGGGCTGTCGAACGTTCGTGCCAACGAATTGGTCGAAACCGACAAAGTAACAGGTGTGGTTTTAAATCTTGAGCAGGATAATGTAGGCATCGTATTATTGGGACCTACCTCCCTAATGGAAGAAGGCGACATTGTACACCGCACAGGGCGCATGGCGTCGCTTCGCGTGGGCGACGGAATGTTGGGTCGCGTGGTTGACCCTCTCGGAAATCCGCTCGACGGACGGGGTCCTATTGCAGGACAGCTTTACGAAATGCCACTGGAGCGAAAAGCGCCCGGCGTGGTTTTTCGTCAGCCTGTAAAAGAGCCTTTGCAAACAGGCGTAAAGGCAATTGACTCGATGACGCCTGTAGGACGCGGACAGCGCGAGTTAATTATCGGCGACCGCCAAACGGGAAAAACAGCCATTGCCATTGATACCATTATTAATCAGCGTTCGTTTTACGAAAAAGGCGACCCTGTTTACTGTATTTATGTTGCTATCGGACAAAAAGGCAGCACCGTTGCACAAATCGTGAAAACGCTCGAACAGCATGGAGCGATGGCTTATACTACTGTGGTAATGGCAACCGCGTCCGACCCCGCAGCCATGCAGTTTTACGCGCCCTTTTCGGGAACAGCCATCGGAGAGTTTTTCCGCGACACGGGACGACACGCACTGATTGTTTTCGACGACTTGTCGAAGCAAGCGGTTTCGTACCGCGAAGTTTCGTTGTTGCTGCGGCGTCCTCCGGGACGTGAGGCTTTCCCCGGTGATATTTTCTACTTGCACTCCCGTTTGTTGGAACGCGCCGCAAAAGTCATCAATTCCGATGAAATTGCCGCAAAAATGAACGATTTGCCCGAATCTATCCGCTCTATCGTAAAAGGAGGCGGCTCGCTCACCGCACTTCCGATTATCGAAACACAGGCGGGCGACGTTTCGGCTTACATCCCTACCAACGTCATTTCGATTACCGACGGGCAGATATTCCTCGAATCGAACCTCTTTAATGCGGGCATTCGTCCTGCTATTAACGTGGGTATTTCGGTTTCACGGGTAGGCGGAAACGCGCAAATTAAGCCAATGAAAAAAATTGCAGGTACGCTGAAACTCGACCAGGCGCAATACCGCGAACTGGAGGCATTCTCGAAGTTCGGTTCCGATATGGATGCAGCCACGATGCTTGTAATCGACAAGGGACGCAAAAATGTTGAACTGCTCAAACAGCCGCAATATCAGCCGATGGATGTGGCAAAGCAGGTTGCTATTATTTATTGCGGGACCAATGGTTTGTTGCGTAGTGTGCCTTTGGATAAAGTAAAAGAGTTTGAACACGAATATATCGAAGCGATGGAACTGCGGCACAAACCCATTCTCGACAGAATAACCACTGGCGAATTGGACGACGAAATAACAATGGTACTGAAAAAAGTTGCCAACGAACTTTCGTCAAGATACGAGAATAAAGAAGAAAATTGAGAAAATTTAGGAATTTAGGAATGAGGAAATTAAGAATGATAGAGTTTTAGATTTTGATGTCTAAATTTCTACATTTCTTAATTTCTAAATTTCTTAATTTCTTAATCCCCTATGTTAAATGGCAAATCTAAAAGACATACGGACGCGCATCAACTCGGTAAAAACAACCCGTCAGGTTACGAGTGCCATGAAGATGGTTTCCGCCGCCAAGTTGAAAAAAGCGCAGGACGACATTTCGCATATCCGTCCCTACACGTCGCGTTTGGCAAGCATCATACACGATTTAAATAGTTCGCTCGACGACGATATTTCGTGCGCTTACACCGACGAGAAAAAAGAGGGCAAAATACTGATTCTTGTAGTTGCCTCTAATCGCGGACTTTGCGGCGCTTTCAATACCAATGCGGTGAAGGAAACGCAGACGATGATTCAGGGTATGCTCAAGGACGAGTACAAAAACGGAGAAGTTGTTGTGGGCGTGATGGGCAAACAGGCTGAAAAAATGTTGAAATCACGTGGAATACGGATTGAATTTGAATTTAACGATTTAATTCAGGCACCCGCTTTCAGCAAAACCAAAGAGGTTGCCCAGTTGTTAATGAGTGGTTTTACCGAAAGGAAATACAAACGGATTTATCTTGTTTACAATGAATTTGCAAATGCGGCAGTTCAAAAAATACAAGCATACCAGTATTTGCCTTTTTCGATTCCTAAACTCGAAGCCACATCGCACCGAAGCCACTATATGCTTGAACCCGATGCCAACTCTATTATCTCGGCGTTGATACCCGAAATGTTGCAGGCAATGTTGTTTCAGGCACTGCTTGAGTCGCAGGCATCGGAGCACGGCGCACGAATGACCTCAATGCACAAGGCTACCGACAATGCTTCGGAACTGATACGCGATTTGCAGTTGAGTTACAACAAAGCACGCCAAACGGCCATCACCAACGAAATTATTGAAGTTACAGGCGGCGCCGATGCGTTGAGCGGGTGATGCGAAAATATAGATGTCATATAATCTATATTTTTTAATTACGCAAATACTCATTACCTTTGCTTTCTCCAAAGCAAACAAAAAATAAAGATGGGACGCAAAGTAAAACAACTTAAAAATTACACAACTGAACAGGTTGAAGCAATTTTTAAAAGTAACGAAAATAATCTTATCGGCGTGAAAATGCACGCAGTACTGCAACTAACACAATTTTAATGCAATAACGAACAGAACACAATTTTTAGATCTGTTTGTCCGACACAAGGATATTTATTGCCGATGTTTGCTGAAAAAGGTAATAACCTGAGTTTTGGATAAATCTATTTCCTGATTTAGTCCGTCTGTACAGTTGAAACTCAAATCCGATATTGGAAGATATCAAAGCTAAGTATGGTATAATAGTCTGTAATACAACATTAATCAGACCTCATTTTCATATATACTCAAACAAAATTGATTTGCGAATAAAAGCAACAATGGGGCATGCCCCATTGCCGGTGCAGGACGGCAGTTGAACCTGCAACATAAACCTCTGTTATTTGCAATTCATTTCCTGTTGAGTATAAAATAACCTCAGTACAACATGTATTTTATCAAAATTTACCCTATTACCTAATTTCGTTTCATGTAATAGGGTAATATCAAATTAATTTCGGCTAAAGTCAGATTTATTTTGTATTCTTTATCCGTTGGCTGACACCGACGAATGGAAGATGTACAAAAACGGTTTTAGCCAAAAACAACTATCCATTTTCCGAAGACGTCTAATGAGATTTTAACTCGCAACTCATCAGTCTAATAATAAGTATCTTATGCGATTTTTATAATACATTGGCTGTTGTTCTAATAACAGTTTCAGAAAAACCATTTTTTCCAGCCTGTTTTTTTTGTCGTTGGATGCGTGTCAAGCCAAGCCTGTAAATCGGCTGCAAATTCCGAAGCGGTAGCATACCGTTTACGGATTCCTACTTGAATCGCAGTATCAATTTCGGCAATCGGCAATCTGCTTGGTGGCAGCCGGAATGCTTCCTTTTGAGTTGCTTTTTCTATAATTTTGAATAAATCGTCATCAATGCTGCCATTATTCAAAACAGGCAGATTCAATTGGATGTGAAGCATCATTTCGGGATCGTGAAACATAAATGCCTTATCGCGACAAAGCACTTCGTAAAGAGTGGTTCCCAGCGAAAAAATATCAGACCACGGACCGGTCAAGTGATTTCGGTTCAACAGTTGCTCGGGTGGTGCATATCCCAATGCAAAAGGGCTACGCTGTTCAGCATCGTCGGGAGGAAGCATCAGGGCTTGTTCAAAGTCAATTAACCTTATATTTGCGGGATCCCACTCTTTTACTGGCTCATCTCCATGTCCTAAAACAATATTCGATGGCTTTATGTCGCGATGCACCACACCGTTTTTGTGCAAAAACTCCAATCCATCCAGAATACGGATAAATCCTTTAATCCAAAAGTCTAAAGGAACAGTTTTCCAGTTTTTTCTTTTAGTCAGAATTATTTTAAGATTAGAACCTTCAACAAAATTCCTTACAATATAAACAGAGCTGTTCATGTAGGCAATTTCACCCGTTTGCAAAACAGGATGCGATATACTTGAAAGTTTAAATGCCAAATCAGTATGATTTTGCGAATACTGTTTGATGATTACTTTCTGCTGAGTTTTGGTATTCCGTCCAACCCATACGGGACCAAACTTCCCTGACGAAATAACCTCGTCGGCTTGGTAAAAATTCATATCATTTTGAAGAGAGAACATAGCTATATAATTTTATGTGAAAATAAATTGATGCAAACTCCATTAATAATTACTCGGTTTTATCATTTTTGTTTTTTTGTGTTGTACAAGACATATACCGCCATCAGTACACCAAAAAGCAAAGACGTGATAAGGTAAAACAAAAATCCATATTCCTTTTTTCTTAAAAAATAATTAACGAGAAAAGTAATAACACCATAGGACACCGCACCTGCAAAAAGAAGCAGCCATATACGCAAAGTCAATCTTTTCATCTCAGTATAATTAATTAATTCAGTCGGCAATGATAATGAAAATTACTGAACTTATTTTAGATTTTGCCGAAAAAATGACAAGATAAATATGTAATTATATATAATTACTATCAAATAATTAAATTTATCTATGGTGTTGAATGAAGTGTTGAAAATTGAAAGTTAATGATGCCATCATCAAGTAAATTTTCAATTCGTAATAACCTGAATTTAGCTTATAAATGATTTCCCGAAGATCTCTAATATTTTTTTGTTTGCTTATGAAAAACACCTGATTATACACCAAAGTATGGTTGCCATTGTCTGCATTTCGCATAAATAATTTACTCTTTTGTACGATTTGTTGTCGTTTTTCTTTATGTTTGCGCGTTGGTAATCGGAGTAACAGAGTATTATTTTATTGTTACAACCTCAAAGCAATAATCTATTTGTTGAATGTCAAATATTTATAATAACACGTTTTTATAACAACACTACAAATGAACACTACATCTTTATTTCAAATAGCCGGAATCAGAAACACGCTGCTTGGTTCTGTTCTGTTTTGCATGTCGGCATCGGTTGCGACTGCCGGTAATGCCGGCAAAAATATTTTATACACAATGCAGCCACATCCCGTAGTTTCTAAGAATTATCAAACTCCTGAAAAAACCATCACAGGTACCGTTACCGACGCAGCAGGTGAGTTGATGATTGGCGTTACCGTTGTTGTTGATGGTACAACCACAGGAACTGTTACCGATATTAATGGTAAATTTACGATTAAAGTTCCGGAAAACAGTGTTCTCAATTTTTCGTTTATGGGTTACCGGCAGCAGTCGGTAAACGTTGCAAATATTTCGGCACCACTGGTAATTACGATGGAAGAATTTTCGCACATTACCAACGAAGTGGTTGTAACCGCGCTGGGTATTAAACGCGAAAAGAAACTGCTCGGCTATTCCATTCAGGAACTCAAAAGCGATGAACTGAATGAAACAGGCGCGCCTGTTGTTACCGAAGCCTTGCAGGGCAAGGTTGCCGGACTGCAAATGAATATTTCGCCTACGGGACTGAACGGTTCAACCAAAATAACCATTCGCGGAAACAGTTCGCTTACCGACAACAATCAGCCGTTGTGGATTATCGACGGCGTGCCGTTTAACGACAGTAGCAACGAAGGCGCTTCGGTTTACGGAGGTTATGACCGTGGAGGTGTTTCGGCCGACATTAATCCCGAAGACATTGAATCCATTTCGGTGCTCAAAGGTCCCAATGCTGCTGCGCTGTACGGCTCACGCGCCGGTAACGGGGTTATTTTGATTACTACTAAAAAAGGAACCGGCAAAGAAGGCTTCGGCGTAAATTACAGCAACAACTTTACATGGACGCAAGTTACCGAAGCACTCTACATGCAAGACAAATACGGACAGGGAATGAACGGCGTTCAGTCAGCCGGCGCATTGAGCTATGGCGCGCTGCTCGACGGACATTCGTACACGTCGTGGAACGGCGAAACGCGCGAATATCGCAGATATGGCAACAATATAAAAGACTATTTCAATACAGGCTTCTCGCAGTCGCACAATGTTTCTATCGGAAAAAATACGGAGACGTCCGATTACCGGTTTTCGTTTGGAAGCATGGACAGCAAAGGCATTTTTGATAACGAAGCGCTGAATCGCCTTAACCTTGACATCAAAGCTGGAATGAAGATGAACAGCTACTTGAGTATGGACAGCAAAGTTTCGCTTTCGCGGACAAAGGCTTCGGGACGTCCGTACAATGGTAAATATGGCGAAATGTACCAGCTCCTGACCATTCCAAACAACATTATGCTCAACGATTTAAAACAATATTCGACTGACGAACAGGTGCACGCCAACTGGTTTGGCCCTTCAATCGAAATAATGAATCCTTATTATGTAAATCACCAGCGTCCAAATATTGATGAACGGTGGAGGGCTTTTGGCTACCACAGTTTTCGGATTGATTTTGCCAAATGGCTCTACGGAACAGCAAAATATGCCTTTGACTATTACCGCACCGGCATCGAAGAAAAAGACTATACTAACGGCATTAACAAAACGACCGACACGGTGCACGAATCGTATAATTACACCACTTTCGAGGACAATTTTTATGAACACAATATGGAATTCTTTCTGTTTGGAAAACATACATTAATGCCCAAAATGGACGTCGGATATTCCATCGGAGGCAACCGAATGTATCAGAAGAGCGACAGGCAGCAGGGAATGTCAACAGGAATGCCCAATGCCGACAAGGGATACTGGTCGCACAACATGGCAACCGTATTCAACGGAGCGCAGGAAAGTCATTTTCAACGGGCAACCAATTCGGTTTTCGGAACATTTCAGTTTGTGTACGATAATTATTTTGCACTGGATGTTACGGGACGAAACGACTGGTCATCAACGCTGCCCATCAAAAACTGTTCCTATTTTTATCCTTCGGTAAACTTGAGTTTTGTGCTGTCCGATTTCTTAAATCGCAATGAACCGACTACACCATCGTGGCTTACTTTTGCAAAACTGCGCCTCTCCTTTGCCGAAGTGGGAAAAGATACCGAACCATACAAACTTATGAGCTATTATACTTATTCGCAAACTTCAGGCGGATTGCAAATAACGCAGCCCAAAATAGAAGCCAATTCTAATCTGATGCCCGAAAAAGCCCGCGCGTACGAAGCCGGATTAGACATCCGCTTCTTCAACAACCGGCTGGGATTCGATTTTACCTACTATCAAAATCTCACCCTCAATCAGATTATGGTACTTCAAACCAGCGGTACTTCATCAGGATACGAAGGAAGTTATGTTAATGCAGGCGAAATTACCAACGAAGGATTTGAATTGATGATTAATTCAACGCCCGTATCCGCAGGCGATTTTACTTTCGATTTAGGCGTAAACTTGGCACACAACGTATCAAAAGCAAAGAAGTTGCACGAAAGCGCTAAAACTATGTCGTTCAATTTTGCCGGGCATGAAATGATTGCCGATGTGCGTGCCACCGAAGGAAAAAAACTTGGCGAAATATGGGGCGAACTGAATTACATGCGCGATGCGCAGGGACAAATTGTGGTAAACCGCATTACAGGCATCCCTGTTGTATTAACCCGCCAGAAATCACAGGGTCCCATAGGCAACATTCAGCCCGATTTGCTGATGTCGGTACTGCCCGCACTGTCGTACAAAAATGTGTCGCTCACAGCCCTGTTCGACGCTCAGATTGGCGGCGATATTATTTCGGCCTCCGAATCCTACGCCACGCTTCAGGGTACGGCAAAAAAAACCGAAAACCGCGAAGACATTCTTGTTGCCGGCGTTTACTTGGACGGCGACGGCAATTCAGTTCCCAACACCCAAACCATCAGCGCCCAATCCTACTATACCAACATTGCACGGATTGCCGAAGAGTTTCTGTACGACGCCTCTTTTATCCGCCTGAAAGAACTGTCGCTAAGCTACCGGCTCCCAAAACGGATTCTGGACAAAACGCCGCTCACATCTTTCCGTATATCGCTGGTAGGACGAAATCTGTGTTATCTCTTTAAGAATACACCCGGCACAAGTCCGCAGGGAGGTTTCGACACAACAATGTTCTCGCAGGCATTCGACTACGCCGCCGTGCCTTATACAAAAACATTCGGCTTTTCGGTTAATTTGGGATTTTGATAAACGATTGCTTGTTGTGAACTGCAATTTGAATACGATAAACGTAATGGGTAAAGATTTATAAACATTACCGGCAAAAGGATGTCCGAAATAATATTCGTCAACGGCAAAAAAGAAGGCGTCCAAACCTTTGGGGACAAATCGGGTCGCAAACAGTGCAAAGAACATTACACAGCCAGAGCATTAACTGGCGAAAAAGAGTGTTGAAACTGAATTGAGAAAAAAAAATGGAGAATAGATTTAATTATCAATTCTCCATTTTTTCATTGGCTAATGCATAACCTTATAAACGTTAAAAAACATCATACAATAATATTTGTAACAACAGCCACATTACAGCTCATAATAACAAAAGCACTTGTCAACACCACAAAACAGCATACAAAGACCACAAATATATCTGCAAAAGCTACCAAGCCATATATCTAAAATATAAATGCGTAGAGTAGCAATGCAATTAACTCTGGCTCCGCCAATTTTCAATTCAAGCCAATGCGTAACATGAGTTATTGAAAAACAAAAATATTCAGAAGTAATTATGAAACATCAAAATCCAAATTTTATACATACAGAATACAGTTGACTGAAAACAATGACACCTCTCCCCCACTCTCTTTTATTGAAACCTGTTCAAAAAGAACGTGGATTCGCGTCGATAATATTACGAAACAGAATAAGTATATCATTATCTAAAAAAACCGCATCCGCGTTCAAAAAATTATTTTTAAACAGCCACCTGCGTCAATCGCCACTAAATCGTTTCGGTAAAATTATTACCATTCTCTTTTTTAAACTTCCTCAGCTGCCTAATCAGCAATATTGACGTAATGCCCGTTGCAATAGCGTCGGAAACGGGCATACTAACCCACACGCCAATGGTGCCAAGTATTCGCGGCAGGATTATTAACAGCGGTATCAAAAAGAGGACCTGCCGTGTGAGCGACAAAAATATGGCTTTTTTCGACATGCCTATCGAAAGGAAAAAATTGGAGGCTACTGCCTGAAATCCTACAACCGGAAACACAATAAAGACTATTCGCAAACCGTAAACCGATTCTTTTATCATTTCGGGGTCGGATGTAAAAAGTCCGGAAATAAGTCCCGGAAACAGTTCGCATACAACAAATCCTAACGTGGTAACGGCAACCCCGTATCCGATGGTTATTCGGGTAACGGCAGTAACCCTGCTGTAGAGTTTAGCTCCAAAATTGTAGCCGGCTATGGGTTGCATTCCCTGATTCAAACCCAGCACAACCATCACAAACAGCATAGCCACACGGTTAACAATGCCGTAGGCGCCTATTGCCAAGTCGCCGCTGTGTTCTTTTAATCCTCGATTGATTAATATTACGATAAGGCTCGAACAGATGTTCATCAAAAACGGCGAAAGTCCGATGGAGAATATTCCTTTTATCAAATCAAGTTTCAGTTTGAATATTCCTTTTTGGAAATGGAGCAAATTGCTCTTTTTCGAGAAATGAACGATTTGCCATACAAGCGAAACACTTTGTGAGAAAATGGTTGCCCATGCCGCCCCTTTGATTCCCATATCGAATATCCAAATAAATATGGGATTAAGAATACAGTTCAGCACTACCGACGTTAATGTAGCTGTCATTGCCATGGTTGGATAACCCGACGACCGCAATATGGCATTCAATCCTAAATAGATGTGTGTGATTACATTTCCGAGAAGGATAACGCTCATGTATTCGCGTGCATATCCGATTGTGTTTTCGCCCGCGCCGAAAAAATAAAGAATGATATCGAGAAATGGCAGGCATACGGCGGTAAACAGTACGCCTGTTATTATATTAATTATTAATACATTCCCAAGTACTCTGTTGGCGCCTGCGTAATCTTTTTGTCCCAGTTTTACCGATACAAGCGTTGATGCGCCCACTCCAGCCAGCGACCCGAAAGCTGCCGCCAGATTCATCAGCGGAAAAGTGATTGCCAGCCCCGAAATAGCCAATGAACCCACTCCGTGTCCAATAAAAACACTGTCAATCATATTGTAAAGCGATGCAGCTGTCATCGCAATAATAGCCGGAATAGCATACTGCCTCAACAGTTTGCCAACACTCTCTGTCCCCAATATCAGTGGGGAATTTTGTTTCTTCATATAAATGATGTTCTTATTTCAACTCTCTCCCTACGGTC
Source organism: Cytophagaceae bacterium (assembly GCA_031285765.1). Lineage (GTDB taxonomy): Bacteria > Bacteroidota > Bacteroidia > Bacteroidales > Marinilabiliaceae > WRMI01. Next base: position 17,659 of record JAITVO010000286.1, read on the forward strand.
TATACTTCGATTCGATAAATATTCGATGATAATCGCGTCGCTGCATTAATTGCGACAGTGTGGTTTCGGGATGCTGTTTCATATAAGTTTCAACAATGCGGTAGCCCATATAAATGCCCGCTTTCCCCGGTGAATCCTGTCCAAGATAATAGGAGTACGGAGCATCGCCCACATATTTCAACATCACCATGCGGTCGGTTGTGTACAGATGTTTCTGCTCCACCATCGACGCCCACACCATCCGTTCGTATTGGCGGCACCATTTTATTTCATCGACAGTCATATCCAGCAGATATTCGTTCGAAATATCGGGATTGATTTTCTTAACAAAATAAAGTGCCATGCCATTGTAAACCATCTGGCTAAGCAAATCGTCAATCGAATCGTTGTAAGCAAATTCGCTCACGACGATGGCTTTCGCAATATCGGGCACAACCTTTTCGGGAATCATCTGCTTGCGCAGATAAATAGGCGTTTCGAGCCATTCGTAAAAGACGCACTCTTTGCCCAAATATTTTTCGATACTCACCGAAATCACTCCCGAATCAACAGCTATCGACTGGTTGAAGCCCGAAATATGCAGATAAACATCGGGAACAGCCTTTTCGGGAAAATAATAGCGGTAATACTGAAAGGCGTGAGTAATTTCATTCTCCAGACTTGCTAAATCGGCAAACACTTTGCGACAGGTATCCACAACTTCCCTATTGGCTTCGTAACTTAAGAACTTTGCCATGTTTACCGAAAAATAAGGGTCGGCAGTAGCGCCTGCACCCACAATCCGCCTGCTGTACATTTCGAGGTAGCTGCCGTACTGCTCAATGAGCCGTTCTTTTTGTTGTTCAATGCTGGCGCTGTCGGGAACAATCGAAAACAAATCGTCGTAAAAAGGAATCAAACTGCTGTTAATTTCAATATGATCGACTTTTGGTCGCCGTTCGCCACACGAATGTAAGGCTGGCAGCGCAATCAGCGCCAATAAAACGGATATTAAACGATGGTTCGAAAATCTCATCTTCATTGCTTTTGTTATTTATTTTTGTAAAAATCACTTTTTGTATTTGGGATTTCATTATGTTTGCACTCGAATTTGCAAAAGTATAAAAAAATGAGAACATCAATCGTTATTTTAATCTTTATTACAACACTCAGTTTTGCAGGAAGCGCACAGGAAAAGGGACATACACGCTTTTCGCTGCGAGTAGAACCCGTGCTTTCGTGGATGAAATCCGACATGGAAAATGTGTCGTCGAAAGGCTCACTGCCGGGCTACAATCTGGGACTTGGCATCGACCATTTTTTTGGTGATAACTACGCATTTGCAACCGGATTGACCATTAATACAACTGGTGGTAAACTGTATTATCCCGTTGTGGGCGATATTCCCGCCTTCACGCAAACCTACCGCCTAAAGCACATCGAAGTTCCTTTGGGACTGAAACTCCGCTCGGGCGATTTGTATCGAATCAATATTTACGGACGTTTTGGTTTATCACCACAAATTAACATTAAAGCATCGGACGAACACAGCCAAAAACTGAATAGCGAAGTACGACTGCTTGAGTTAGGCTATCATTTGGGCGGAGGAATTGAATATTCGCTTGGCGGCAAAAATGCTCTGATATTTGGATTACTCTTTAACAGCGGTTTTACCGACGTAACCAAACGATCCGGCTTTGACGACAAAGCCACATTAAGCCGCATCAACTTTGAGATAGGATTTATCTTTTAGATTGATTGCTGAACAGTCCCTTAATCTTAGCTGGGTTCGCACTTTATTAACAGTAAATCTCATCAGCGGTTAATAAAGCGCCGTCTTTGTGCCGTCATTTGGGTATAATATACGAAAATCATAAAACTATTATTCAAATCAGAGAAAATTCTCCAATATATTCTATCTATTTATATAAAAAAAACAATATGGATGAAAATATGATATTGTGGTTTGTACTGGGACTAACATTAATAACGGCAATTTATACATTGTTTCTGGTAAGGTTTTTCCTTAAAAAAACGGCTTACCGCGAAAAACTGGAAGTGCTTTCAAAATACGGCACCGACCTGTTTAAACTTCGTTTGCAGGCTTACGAAAGGCTAACGCTGCTACTTGAACGGATTTTGCCCGAATCGCTAATACTGCGCGAGCAAAGTCCTAAAATGAGCGCTTTGGCATTTCACTCGCATTTGCTGAAAATGGTACGGCACGAATTTAACCACAATCTTGCCATGCAAATATATATAACTGCTAAAACTTGGAACAAAATAAAAACAGCCCGCGACCAGCTGTTAGTCCTGATCAACTCTTCGGCTGCAAAAACAAATCCCGAAAGTTCAGCCATTGAACTGGGAAAGACAATTATTGAAGATGCATCATACGAAGTAAACTATCATATTACAGAAGCAGTTAACGCCATTCGAGATGAAATGGAATATTTGTACAGAATGTAATTAATGGTTAATTGAACTCTTCATTATCAACTCATAAATTTTCTACAGATTCATGTGACTAAATAAATTTCATATCACTTTTTTGATATTTGCATTTCCTCATGCAATGAGTATTTGCCACCTGCAATATCCTTTACTGGTTTTGGAAAACAAACAGCGAGTTCTTCGGCTGATGCTAAACCGCTATCGGTAATATTAAAATAGAATAATACAATGCCGTTTGCAAAGTCCCGCAGGGACGGAAGTTTGCAAACAATATCGCTCCTGTAGGACTTATTATGTATATCATTCTGTCCGTTAAAATATACAGTTAATAACGTTTTAACCCCTGTGAAACTTTACTTGCCGCAAATATTCTAAATTGTTTGACAGCGGCTTGGTATGAACACATAAACGAAATATTCAATTCTCTGCACTCCATTCACATTGCCGCCTCCAGCTGTTTCTCCAGCTCCTCCAGCGTAAGATTAAACGTTCCCTGTGCGCTGCTGAATGCCGATATTTTACCTGTTTCTTCGGAAATAACAATCGCAAGTGCATCGGTGGTTTCGGTGATGCCCATTGCAGCACGGTGGCGAAGTCCGTACTTTTTGGGGAGGGTCATGTTTTGCGAAACTGGCAAAATGCAGCCTGCCGCCTTTACTTTGTTCCGACTGATGATTACAGCCCCATCGTGCAAAGGAGTGTTCTTAAAAAAGATGGTGGTCAATAACTGTTTCGAGATAATGGCGTCAATCGCTTCGCCGGTTGCAATAAAATCCAAGAGTTCCGATTTGCGCGTAACCACAATCAGCGCCCCCGTTTTGGTAGCGGCAAGACTTTCGCACGCCTGAAGCAGCGGTTTGATGTAAACACTTGCAATGCCGGCGTCTTTTTTTTCAAATATCTTTTCGAAATTCAAGCGTTGCGACAGGTTGTACCGGTTCCCCACCAACAGCAGAAAGCGGCGTATCTCTTGCTGAAAAAGTATGATAATGGCAATTACACCCACGTTTACCACGCTGTCGAGAATACTTGTGGAGAGCCGCATGTTGAGCGACTTTATAACCAACCAAAAGATAATAAAAGCAAATATTCCTATAAAAATATTCAGTGCCACCGTTCCTTTTATCAGTTTGTAGAGCTTGTATAAAAGATAGGCAACAAGTACAATATCAATAATATCAATCAGTCGTATGTCAAGAAAGGTCATAAGGAAAAGAGTCAGTTTAATATTCGGCAATTTTGCGCGTCAAAGTTACACATTCTGCGGCTTCTTTTACATCGTGTACACGTAAAATATTAGCGCCACCAAGCAAAGCAAATGTATTCAGAATAGTTGTTCCGTTCAAACTCTGTTCGGGCGTTGTGTTCAACAGTCGATAAATCATCGACTTTCGTGATATGCCAACCAGCAGCGGCAGTTCAAAAATGACAAACTGACTGAGTTTGCTCATCAGCTCGTAATTATGTTCCACTGTTTTTCCGAAACCAAAGCCCGGGTCAATAATAATGTCATTAACGCCTCGCGCTTTTAATGCATCCACTTTGTGAGATAACCATAGCAGAATTTCATTCATTAAATGTTTATAAACAGGTTCGTGCTGCATGGTTTGTGGTGTGCCTTGCATGTGCATCAGAATGTAAGGAACATGCAATCGGGCAACAGTATCAAACATATTGCTGTCCATTTCGCCGCCCGAAATATCATTAATCATGTCGGCGTCGCCCTCCGTTATCGCCTTTTGCGCCACATCAGCCCTGAAAGTATCAATGGAAACAGGCACGTCGGGATAATATTTTCTGATAAGATACAACGATGGAAGCAATCGTGCAATCTCCTCATCTGCCGAAATATCCGCCGCTCCCGGACGCGACGAGTAGGCGCCAATATCAATCATACTTCCGCCTTCATTCAAAATGTTTTCCACACGTTTTAACACTTCCGTTTCGTTGTCACAACGGCTTTGCGCATAAAACGAATCGGGCGTAATATTTACAATACCCATTACAGCTGGCGTCGATAAATCAAGCAGCTGTCCCCTGCAATTGATTGTATGTTTGGGTCGAAAAAAAGATTTCATGCTAATACAATAATCATCAATAATTGAGATGCAAAAAAACAGAAAAATATCGATTATTTCAAACTCTTGTTCGTATTCTATTCATTTTTTTGATAGCTTTGCACCGCAAATATTTATTATGGTACACGAAACCAATCAACAGTTTGAACACATTATAAGCGTGTGTCTCGATATTTTTGACAAAAAGATGAAAGATTACGGTGCAGCATGGCGCATTTTGCGTCCTTCGTCGATGACCGACCAGATTCTTATAAAGGCGCAGCGAATCAGAAATCTCGAAACCAAAGGTTTTTCGAAGATTGACGAAGGCATACGTTCCGAGTACATCGGCATTGTAAATTATGCAACAATGGCGCTTATTCAGATGGAAATGGGCGTTGCCGCCACTCCCGAGATGCCCTGCGACAAAGCAACCGAGCTTTACCTGAAACACATCCACGCCGCCAAACAATTGATGGATAACAAGAATCACGATTACGACGAGGCTTGGCGAAGTATGCGTATCAGTTCAATGACTGATTTAATTCTGATGAAGATATATCGCACCAAACAGATTGAGGACAACAAAGGCGAAACGCTGCTATCCGAAGGCGTTGATGCAAATTATATGGACATGATTAACTATGCCGTGTTTGCGCTTATTAAAATGGAATACGGCGAAAAACAAATAATAGTATGAATACAACAATCCGTTTTATTTGCCGAATGGTAATAGCTTTCACCTTTATGTTTTCAGGTTTTGTGAAAGGTGTAGACCCGATGGGATTTACCATTAAAATTGAAGACTACCTGATTGCATTCCACATGGAATGGCTTTCGCCGATAGCGCTGCCTACCGCAATTTTTCTTATTGCACTCGAATTTTTGGTAGGATTTTACCTTTTTATCGGATTTCACATCCGAAGACTGTCGCCCATTGTATTAATTATGATGATAATGTTTACGCTGCTCACGCTGTACAGCGCCGTGTTTAATCCTGTTTCGGACTGCGGCTGCTTTGGCGACGCCGTAAAACTCACCAACTGGCAAACGTTCTGGAAAAATATTGCACTGATGGTGTTTACATTGGGACTGTTTTACCTGCGAAAAGGATACGATGCATCCCCAAGCCGCAATTTGGGGATGATTATGGCGGCAACGCTCGGACTTATATATATTGTAGGACTCGAAATTTATTCGTATCGCAATCTGCCCATACTCGACTTTCGCCCTTACAAAACAGGCGTCAGCATTGCCGAAGGCATGAGCATTCCCGACGACGCCGAACAGCCTGTGCTCGAAACACTGTTCATTATGGAAAAAAATGGCGAACGGCAAACATTCACCACCGAGAATTATCCTTACACCGATTCAACGTGGGTATTTATCGACAGCGAAACCCGCACCATCAAAGAAGGTTATACGCCGCCACTCTACAATTTTTCGCTTACGCATCCCGAATTGGGCGATGTTACCGGCAGCGTTGCCCACCACAACGGAGCACAGTTTTTGCTGATAGCGCCTTATCTTAACAAAGTTGATAAAAAGTTGATGCCAAAAATAGTTGAACTGGCAAACGCCGCCCGTCAGCACGAAATACCCTTTTACTGCATCACATCGTCGAGTATGACAGAGGCAACCCAATTCGATATTGCCAACAATATGATGCTTGATTACCTGCAAGGCGACGAAACAATGCTCAAAACAATTATCCGTTCCAATCCCGGACTGGTATTACTGTACAATGGCGTTGTTGTGGGCAAATGGCATTATCGAAACATCCCCGAAAAAGAAATTGTTAACAATCCGCTTTCGGTTGCCGTAAAACAGCTTTACAGCAACCGAAACCTGATGGTTATCTGGTTCAATATTTTAATAATGATTATTATTCCATCCCTATTTATTAATCGTAAAACAATAAACAGAAAAAAATGAGAAAAAACATCGTTGCAGGCAACTGGAAAATGAACAAAGACCTTAACGAAGGTATTGCGCTTGCCAAAGAAGTAAACGCTTTAGCAGCCCAAGCCGTACCAAAATGCGAAATCGTTTTGGGAACACCTTTCATTCACCTTGCCGAAGTTAGTAAAACAGTTGACGACTCAAAGATAACCGTTGCCGCTCAAAACTGTGCCGATAAAGTTTCGGGCGCATATACGGGCGAAGTTTCAGCTGCGATGATAAAATCGACAGGCGCCGAATACGTTATTTTGGGGCATTCGGAACGCCGCGCCTACTACGGCGAAACAAACGCCATATTGAAAGAAAAGGTAAACATTGCACTTGCCAACGGCTTAAAACCTATCTTCTGCATTGGCGAAGTTCTTGCCGAACGCGAAGCCGACAAGCATTTCGACGTGGTAAAAAGTCAAATAGAAGAAGGTGTTTTCCATTTATCGCCCACCGAGTTCGGAAAAATTGTACTTGCATACGAGCCTGTTTGGGCAATCGGCACCGGCAAAACGGCAACATCGGCGCAGGCACAGGAAATGCACGCCTTTATTCGCGGAATTATTGTTAAAAAATATGGCGCACAATTAGCCGACGATACAACCATTCTGTATGGTGGAAGCTGCAACCCAACCAACGCCAAAGAACTGTTTGCCAATCCCGACGTTGACGGTGGACTGATTGGCGGCGCATCGCTCAAAGCCGGCGACTTTATGGCTATCATCAATGCGTTTTAAAAAAAACATCTTTATCACCAAAAAAAGTAAGTCCCGAATAAATACGGGACTTTTCTTTTCTAACAAGGCGTCATGTTTCCTTTGCCAATTGTCTTGAACCACAATTTTTACAAGATTAGTAATCAGTATCTCTATTTCTCCGCTATCAAGCAACACCTTAACCATACGCACGTGAAACTTCGTATTTTTTTAAGCTATACGCCCATGCCAGACAGTCTTTTCAAAGATTTGCAAGACGGATTAACGACCTAAATTGCAATATCTTCGCTTGAATTACGAAATCTGGAAACGGCACGGTTGGCGTTTTTCTGTACACGCATCACAAAATACGCATTTCGCTGAGATAGCAAATGTAAGTACTTAATATAAATTAATTAATACAATTTTTCACCACAAAGCTCACAAAGAATACACAAGAAGTAATAGTTTTTTTGATTCAAACAATGGCTTTTTTATTGCTTAAATTGACGACATTGGGCTGAAGCCGACGGATGAAGAATGCAAAAAGAACGGCTTTTGCCAAAATTATCGATCTGTTTCCGAAAACATCTAATCATTTATTAATTCTAACAGCTTCTTGAATTAATTGATAGTGGTAGCATCAACAACTTCCAAATAAATCGTAATCATCTGCACTGGTAATTTTTACATTGTAGAAATTACCAGTTATCAGTTTTTTTGTGGATGTTATCAATACTTCGGTATCAACATCGGGACTGTCGTATTCGGTACGACCGATATAATACTCGCCCTCCTTGCGGTCGATGATGGTTTTAAGAATGGAACCTACTTTCTGCTCATTGATTTCATAACTGATACGGCTTTGAAGTTCCATCACAGCATCGGCTCTCAATTGCTTTACTTCGTCGGGCACATTATCCGTCTGATGTTTCCACGCATAAGTACCCTCTTCGTGCGAATAGGGAAACACGCCGAGTCGTTCAAAACGCATGTTTTCAACAAAACGCATCAAACGAAAAAAATCAATTTCCGTTTCGTTCGGATAACCGGTAATCAATGTGGTTCGAAGATGAATTTCAGGTACTTTATCGCGAATTTGGTTTATTAAATCGTAGGTTCGAGCCGTCGTAAACTTGCGTTGCATGGCTTTTAATATTGGATCCGAAATGTGCTGCAATGCAATATCAAGATAATTGCATACTTTTGAATTTTGTGCCATCACATCAAGTACATCCATCGGAAATCCGGCAGGATAGGCATAATGCAAGCGTATCCACTCAATTCCGTCAACTTCCGACAATCGTTCAACAAGTTTAGCCAGCGATCTTTTTCTGTAAATATCACTGCCATAATACGACAAGTCCTGCGCAATAATCTGCAACTCCTTAACGCCTTTCGCAGCAAGCCGGCGGGTTTCGTCAACAAGACTTGCGATGGGGCGCGACTGGTATTTCCCCGTAATAATTGGAATAACGCAATACGAGCAATTGCGGTTACAGCCTTCCGCTATTTTAAGATAAGCATAGTGACTCGGTGTTGTAAGCCTCCTTTCGTATTGCAAATCGGTACGGTATTCGTGCCCCAAATCGGCAAGCAACTCCTTCCAGTCAAATTTGCCGTAGAAATGGTCAACTTCGGGAATCTCGGCGTTCAACTGTTTAAAATAAAGTTCCGAAAGGCAGCCCATCACATAAAGTTTATCAATGTCGCCATTTTTGCGCGCTTCCGCAAAATTCAGGATAGTATCGATAGATTCTTCTTTGGCGTCGCCAATAAAACCGCAGGTATTAATCACGACAATTTCGCCTTTTGGATTGGGCGAATCGTGTTCAACAAGGAATCCGGCAGCTTCAAACTGTTTTATCAGCATTTCCGAATCTACAAGATTTTTTGAACATCCAAGTGTAATGATATTAACAGATTTCTTTTTCAAAATAGCAGTAAGAATTAGGTTATTAGCAAAAATTTTCAGCCGCTAAAATAAGTAATTTTTTTATGTTCATTTTTTTCTCTACTTTATTTCACAATTATGTAGATTTAACGATGACAAATGTACGGAATATTGCAATAACTATATTTATTTTAGCATCTGGTTGTAAAGTGTTAATCACTTATCTAAAACTCAGGTTATTCATCGGTTGAAACAACGTAAAATCCTGCGCTTCTGCGTTTAACATCAAATAGCTGACCACAAAAATTTTTCAGAACGGTTTCAAACGCCTATTTTCTCGTCCGAAATTCCAAAATGTATGTATTTTGAACCGGAAGTCTGTCCTTCGTCATGAAAAACTGTGCGGGAAACGAGATGGAATACTCTGTATCAGGTTTGAGATTAACAAAAATTGTCCATTCTTTTTCTGTCCAAATAGCTTCTTTATTTTCATCAAAATCAGGAAAGAAATCTTTTCCTTTGGGACCGTAACTTGCGCCATTGTTTCCGTCAAACATTGATTTGTTAAACTTTACTGTGATGTGGTCGATGGTATAATCCACATTTTTTGCGCCATTTTTGATATTGCAACCAATTATTTTCCCGCATTTTTTATCAAATTCTTTTTTGATTTTTTTAGGATTAAGCGAATTTTGCAACTTGATAATTTCGGGCATAAAACATGCCAGTGTCGGATATTGCGAACGGTTATTCTGATACGTTGTTAATGCATTATAAAGCGCGTCAATCCACATAAAACCGCTTGATTTCAACATATTTAAGGTATATGATAACTGTTTGTCGGAATTAAATTCATTGTTAAAATATTGCAAAACACAAGTCCGTACCAATATTTCGTAAAGCATTGTTTCGGCAGTACCGTAAGCCTGCTGCAATAGCTTTTCGGCATCCAGCGCATGAAATTTTCGGGCTTGCGGAAGCAGCGCGTCAATATGTTCATCAATCAGCCGGTTGCAATAAGAGTGATTAAATTCGTGAATCAGCGTCTGTAAAATTCGTGGCGAATATGCCGGATTTCCTAAAGAATCGGTTTGCCAAGTTCCCATAACGGAAAAAACATCGCGTTTTCCATCTTTATATTCCAAACTTGGACCGTAATTTCCACCACCATTCAACAATCCTAAAATAATACGATAATTGTCGTCCGATTTTGTACCATAAAATTTTTCGAACCATTCAAAATCTACTTCTTCCAATACGGGTTGGAAATTTTCAGAAGCAGTTTCATACAGTTCGTTATGACTATCGAAAAACGTTTGGAAATTCGATTTCTTATAAAAATCGTTTAACAACGCCAAAAATTCATCTGCGTTTTCCTTCGTCCAGCGAGCCTCCAAATCGCTCGTTACATTGGTATCAAAGATTATGTCGCCATTCCGAATTTCTATATGGATTGCATAATCCATCACCGCATCGTATCCAACGCCATACTCTTCGCGCAGTTTATGAATGTAGGGAATAATTTCATGCTCTTTCATTGGGGCAAAATAGTCGTCCACCTCTTTCGCGTAAGATGCAAAATGATTGTTCACATATTCTTGTGCTTCGGCTAATCGAAACACAGCGCTCATCAATTCCACACGCGCATCCACAACCGGTTTTACAAGCGTAGTTTGAGCAGCAACATACAGCCACAAAGTGGTAAAACTGAATAACAGGGTTATTTTTTTCATGATGTTAATTTTTATATTAGGCTTCTTTGCAAAATGTAACAATGCTTTCAGCCAAAACCAAGCATTCATTTTTCGATGATGTCTATTTTCGATCTGGCATTTTAAATTTATATACTCAAACAAAAATAGTTTGCAAATAACAGTGGCTTCCAGTTTTTAACTGTTCAGTTTTATTTATTGACAAGGGGATTAATCCCCTTGTTGCTTTTATTCGCAAATCAATTCTGTTTGAGTACAATTACAGAAATACGCTCATTGTTTCATAGTTTTACTACTCTCCTTGTAAATATTTCATCCTGCGACGAAAACCGCAGAATGTATATTCCCGCCTTCAGCGTTTCGATGTTGATGAAAGCTTTGCCGTTCCAAATGGTAACTTGTTTCGAAAGAACGCATTGACCCGACAGGTTGAATATATCTACGTCGCCGGCGCCGGTTGTGCCGTATTCTATTGTCATATTATCTGTCGCTGGATTGGGATAAACGGCGAAAGGCAAAGGAACGGGTGGCAGGTATGCGCTGTCGGATAATTCCACGTTCTTTGCCAAAATATCAATCCAGAACGATGCTTTGCCGTTGCCGGATATTGCGTCGAACGACGTCCATTCATCACCGCTGTTTTTGAGCCATGCCGTGTTTTTCTTGTGCAAAGCGGATGGTTTGCTTTGAAATACAGCAAATGTATCGACCCTGCTCGCGTTGTATTTCAAAACCAGTTCAACCCATACAACGCCTGTTGCGGTAATCGAATCATCGAGCATAACGAGGTTTTCTTTGTTGGCAGCAAGCTGACGAATGGAAATGTTTTCTTTTGAAGCAATCAGGTTCGCCGACGGCGAAGCGCCTGTTCTTATATTTATATCAATGGTTTGATTGCTTGCTATTCGTGATTTAGCGGTCATCAGGTAAATGCCGTGAATTTGTGCTGTTTTAATTTGGCTGAACTGTTCGGCAATGCGTTCGGTTGGCAGCGAATTGTGCCCCGACCATGTGCCACTGCCCGTATTTACCACAACCATTGATGCACTGTCGCTTTCTGCGAGGTTCGACAGGCGAACAAATTCGCTGTTGTTGAAATCAATTCCGTCGCACTCCGTAACATCGGTGTTAAGCGGATCGAGCCAACAGGCAAGTTGCTTTTCGGGCTCGTTGGGAAATTCTTTCCAAGCTCTGTTGAGGCGGAAAAAGTAGTCGTTGCGAGGATTCGTGCAATTAGACGAGCCACCGCTCAGTCCGCCAATAATGTAACCGTTGCAAAACAGCGGGCATCCCGACGAGCCGCCTTCGGTTGCGCCCGAACTCCATCGGGCAATCTGCCAGTGCGCATTACTTGTAAACGTTTGCCCCTGAACTGTAAACGATTCTACTTTGGGAGCGCTTTCGGAATAAGTAATTTTTTTAACATCGCCACTGGGATGATGAATGGCGGCGGCGGGATTTTCAGCCGAAACAGCGAGTTGTGCAGTCCGGCTCCAGCCCGACCAGTAAGGACGGTAGTCGGCAGGAATTGCTTCGTCAATTTCGAGCAACGCAAAGTCCATCTCTTTAACAAATGCCCGCAAATAGGAACCCGATACCGATTGATTTTTATAACCTTCAATCGTAGCCTCGCATTTGGGCGCATCGTAATTAAACAGAAAGATAGCTCGCGCGGCGTCGCTCTCGTTTTTGATGCAGTGAGCGGCGGTAAGGAAATAAGGAGTGCCGTCGTTCGCAGTGTTGTTAACAAGCGCTCCGCTGCAAAGCTGATTGCTCACAATTAAACGGGCAACCGAACGGCGCTGCTGCTCAAAGCGGGGGTTGCAACTTGCTTCTGTGTGGCAGTCGTCGCTGTCGCCAAAGTTTCCGTTGCGCGTAAAGATGTCTAAATACCCATGATGTACAGCGCCAATTTTCAGTTCGGGCATTTGCGAAAAAGGTTCTCGTAACTGAAGCTCCACAATCGCCTCGTCGCCCTGCACTGGCGAAATGGGCAAAATGCCTGTAGCTTTGTTATTTTCGCTGGTAAAAGCGCCCAAAACCATGCTGCAAGCGGGATTGAATACAAATAGCGAAGCGTTGGGGGGCATCACATACCTGTCGAAAGTAATGCTAATAGATGTTGCACCTTCGGAATATATGCGCAGTCGCCAAATCATCATTCCGTTTTCGGTGCTCCATTCTCCCGAATTATCGGGTGTAAGGTTTACGTTGAACGAATGGGCAAACTGCAACGGCTCGCCCTGTTTATATTTGGCGGCGGCGGCAGTCGAATCGGCTGAACGATACGGCAGGGATGGCATCGTTACAGCTGCAACCGGTTTCTTTACCAATGATTCGGGTATATACAGCGGTTTGCCTCCGTAACCAACCTGTGCACGAAGTGTTGCCGTCAATGCAAAAATCAGAAATATCAGAAAGAGTTTATTAATTGTCGAGTTCATATTCATACAAACAAAAAAAAGCCGCTCAGTCAGTTCAAATAACCAAGCGGTTTTAACAATCAGTGCACGTAAGTGCAATGTTACTTTTTAGTGCCGGTAAACTGAACTGTACCGATTACATCACCCAAAGGAATTGGTGCAATACCATTGTCCAAAGCCGGATTGAATGTGAGTGTAGCTGCATCGCCAACAATATCGCCTGTTATTGTCAAAATAAGCGGCAGTACATCCATTGTCTGTTCAGGATTAAGGGGGTTTGGCACATTAGTCACATTCACTTTAATCTCTCCTTTTACGCTATACTTGTTGCCACCTGACGTAACCTCGCAATCGGACGATGATACATCTTTCAACGGAATCTTCATTCCCATGATGTTGAGGTCTTGGGTAATCTTCAGTGTTACCTTTTTATTATCCACGCCTTCGATATTAACTTCAACACCGCTTGCAATGATTTCGTCTTTGAGTTTGCAATCTCCGGTGTATGTGCCGGCTATTGCGGCAGCGTAATCGGCGTTGTCGCCATCATTGTTGCCTTTGTTTTTATTGCAACCGGTGAGCAACAATGCAGTCAGAGCAATCAGCAGAGCAAAAAGATTATTTGTAAGTTTCATCATTAAAAGTTTTTAGTGAAAACAATTTTTAAATTCCGCCGCAAATGTACACAAAATAATTTGGAAACAATGCAAAAAGTGAGAAAAATTATGCGTTTAGCACAATAAACCCCTTCGGGAAATACAAAGGCGCTGTTCCCATTTTTTTACACAAAACTTGTTGCCGTCCCGTAAGGAACAAGTTACCGGATGTGCCGAAGTCGGAAGTCGGAACGAAACCTTTGCGTAATAATCAGGAAAAAAAACAGCAACAGCGCCTTTGTATTTTCTATAATAGTGTCCCTTGTGTTCCCTGTGATTTACTTTTAGTGTAAATTAATTTTTTATCTGTACTTACTCATGTTGCGCAGTATTACTTTTATTTGCCTTGAAATGGCTACCACAAATAATTACGGCATAACATGTTTGCTCATTTACATTAACACCTGACGGTATTATAAAAAAATGCTGTGTAGCATGGGGTAATTACTTATATTAATACAGTTACATTAAAAAGGCTTAACTTTGGCTCCGCCGATTTTCAATTCAAGCCAATGCGCAACATGAGTTATTAATTGTGTTCAACGTTTATATTATATACAGATAGCATTCATGTAAACTTCGCCATCTATTATCCACAGATTGCACAAATTAACACATGTTTTTTTTGCTTATCTATAAAAATATGTGTAATATGTTGACTGTAGTTTAAAAGTAAGTAAAATATCCTTTAATTACAGTAATATTACAAAGCGTTTAGGTAAACTCACAAAGCGTTTAGGCAAACTCACAAAGCGTTTAGGCAAACTCACAAAGCGTTTAGGCAAACTCACAAAGCGTTTACGCAAACTCGCAAAGCGTTTAGGCAAACTCACAAAGCATTTAGGTAAACTCACAAAGCGTTTAGGTAAACTCGCAAAGCGTTTAGGTAAACTCACAAAGCGTTTAGGCAAACTCGCAAAGCGTTTAGGCAAACTCACAAAGCGTTTCCGCAAACTCGCAAAGCGTTTAGGCAAACTCACAAAGCATTTAGGCAAACTCACAAAGCGTTTAGGCAAACTCGCAAAGCGTTTAGGTAAACTCACAAAGCGTTTAGGTAAACTCACCAAGCGTTTAGGCAAACTCACAAAGCGTTTAGGCAAACTCACAAAGCGTTTAGGCAAACTCGCGGAGCGTTTAGGCAAACTCGCGGAGCGTTTAGGCAAACTCGCGGAGCGTTTCAGCAAACTCGCGGAGCGTTTCAGCAAACTCGCGGAGCGTTTAGGCAAACTCGCGGAGCGTTTCAGCAAACTCGCGGAGCGTTTCAGCAAACTCGCGGAGCGTTTCAGCAAACTCGCGGAGCGTTTCAGCAAACTCGCGGAGCGTTT
>JAITVO010000092.1 GCA_031285765.1 Cytophagaceae bacterium
ATGGAAATGAGAAACCTCATTATATCTATGATTGTGATTGAATGCGGCGGAGACCCTTCCGTCTTCTTCAAAACATAGGTAACAAAAAAGTGATCGAAATTTCTTCCGACCACTTATGGGATTAATCCCCTTGTCAATAAATAAAACTGAACAGTTAAAACTGGAATACTCGGTTATTTGCAAACCATTTTTGTTTGAGTATAAATATGCGAATCAGCAGCTGGTTTTGGGCTTATCGCCTGTTATCCATCTTTCATCTGCTGGCTGAAGCCAATAACACCCTACTCCTTTCACAAAAAAGGAGGCTTCATTGCCATCGGCTTTAGCTCAATGCTAACAATAAAAAGTTTTCAGCCTTAATTTGACAACATTGGGCATTCTCCCGTACATACATTAGCGATTAAATTACAGGCTCATGTTACGCAAAACAGCCTTGAAAAGGCTATCAAAAGTAATACTGCGTAACATGAGTTACAGGTAATGCCTATTTCTCGCGTTCAAAGCGGATATATTTCAGGTCTGCCTTGAGTTTGGGGGCGGCGCGGAAACATATTTTTTTAGCTTTCACGCGGCGCGGCGTACACTCTGTGTCGAAGCCATCACTGCTTGTCGATACCGACAGCAAGCCCAGTCCATCGAGGCGAACAGTGTGCCCGTCGTGCAAATTAAAAGCCATCGTGTATAATGTTATGTCTCGTGCTTATATTTGTTTGCAAAGGTAGTGTTATTTTTTATATTAGATGTACATCTACTATATTTTCAGATGTACATCTACGCAATATTTAGATGTACATCTAAGCGACAATAAGATGTACATCTGAATAAGTTTTCGACGTTGCCTTTTACTGTTTTTGTACCTGCATGTTTATAAATTTGTAAGGAGGCGTTACACTACCACAGATATTTTATAGCAATTTTGCTTATCACCGTCCTGTCAGGGACGGAATGTATAATTTCCATTTTGCCCCTGACGGGAAGGATGCTTGACTGTACACAATAAATAAAATTGCTGTAAACTGTTTGATAGCTGCCTTGTATTACAGCACATTACAGTGCCTTTATACTCAAACAGAATTGATTTGCGAATAAAAGCAACAAGGGGATTAATCCCCTTGTCAATAAAATAAAACTGAGCAGTTAAAAACTGAAATCTTCTGTTATTTGCAAACCATTTTTGTTTGAGTATAATAGCTAATACAGTAAACTTGATTTTCAAGATGGTATAATAAACTGATGATTATTGAACAGAACTCATACTGTTATGCCTTAATCTCATGCTAAAAACATCTCTTTAAAACCTTTTCAACCTCTTCTGATGTTGGCGTAACATTAAATACGTGTGTCGGTTTCAAGTAATGCAACTCTTTATCGCATTTAAAACGTTTTTCGCCGCCCCCTGTTATGTTGAGCATAACAACCGCATCTTTGGGGATGCGACCGGCTTCGGCTTCATCAATCAGCGAAGCCGTTGCAACGGCAGCTGCCGGATGAATGTCGATGCCTTCCAGCTCCTCAAACAGCAAGGCTGCCTTTTCGGCTTTTGCATTGGAGGCTGTAAGAACATCGCCTCCTGTATCCTTGAGGGCATCGTACAAACCGCCGCAAACAGGATAGGGAGGTTTACGATTCGAAAGTACTTTGGCACAAATGGCTTCTGCCTGTCGCCGCGCTTCGTCGTCGTTGCAGGGAAGCATTGCACGCGAATCTTTTTTCCACGCCTCGTACATCGGAACAAACGGCTCGTTTTGCGAAACCATCAGTTTCATTTTGTGTGTTCCAAATCTGCCGTCAATAATTAAACGCAAATTGGCTTCCCACGCAGCTATGGCGCCTGTACCGCTTCCCACTGCCTGAAAATAGTAATCGGGAATGCGGCGGATAAAATCGACTGCAGAAAGTACAGTTGTTCCCATTCCATCTCGGCGGGCTACATTTTTTGCGCCACCTTCGGCTAAAAAGCCGGATATTCCACAAATGGTATTCGACAGATGAATGGCGTCGAAATAATCGCTTCCGCTGCGGGTCGAAAAAAGTTTTACATTGCTGTTAATCGGCTGGTCGAACCACAATGCATCCAAATTATCTTCGGGAACGCACAGTACAAGCGGAATATTGTTGTCGGAACATACGCGGGTAAAGGCGCGAGCAGTGTTTCCGGCAGAGGCAACAACCAGTACGTCTTCAACGTCGGCGCCTAAACGTCCGCAAACCGAATAGGCTTCGGTTTCCTTAAACGAACAGGTACGCATGTTGGCTCCCTTTTCGGGAAAGTAGCCGCTGAAAGTAATGTACAGATTTTCCAGTTTCAATTTGGCAGCCAAACCTTCGCTTTTGTAAGTTACGGGGGCTGATGAGCCGCTCAGGTGCCGGCTTACGGGCAGCCAGTCGGCAAAACGAAATATGCCAGATGATGCATCTTTCGGATTCATTTGAATTTCTTCGTAAACAGTGCGGATTAAAGTAGGCTCGTTTTCATTGGGAGCATCCAGCGTCCAGCCTTTGTCCATAAATTCGTTCCCTGTTTTTACCGATTGCAGAATATACTGCGTGGGATTGGCTTCTAAAATCATTTAAAATCTATTTTGCTTTATCATTTCAATTATTTGCGGATGCAAAAGTGTTATTTTTTTGGGGAAGAACAAAATAAATAGAAATAATATCTGCCTGTTATTGCCCCGATTTTATCGGCGTATGGATAAAATAAGCGAGGCAAATTGTTTTGAACCATGATTTTTTATAAAACTTACATGATTCCCAATATTATTTAATTTTGATAAGATTGCCGTTCAAGGCATTTACAGGCAATAGCTGAAAATTTACAGCCCCTACGCCCCTTTCTCCAAAGGAGAGAGAGGAACATGATAAAAATCGTATCAAAAAAATCTGCAAAATATATACTTTTGCCCTCGCTTTTGCAACCTCAAATAATGGCTGTGCAGCAAACCCAACAGCAACTGCTTGGGTTGAATTAAAATTAAGGATTAAGAGATTGGGATATTATGTCCTATGCAACTGCTTACGGAAAGTTTGAAATGAAAAAACTGTTTGTATTAGTACTGTTATTCACTGTTAGCGTGTACGCTTTTGGTGCAGTATCCTTGCCCGAAGGAGGCGACAATAACGGTAAATTTATGTACAGGGGTTTTTCGGGAGGAATGTTGTTGCACAGCGGCCATGTACAAAGTGGGAATTTTACACTGCATAATGCCGAAGGTACTTTTTCGCGAAACATGCAACTCAACGGAATACCTTTCGGTATTGGCGGAAGCATGCGCCTGCATTTTGGCGCTCATTTCCGTTTGGGCATCGAAGGCTACACTTCGGAATATTCTTATGCCAACAAAAGTTCGGTTTCAACAGGTTGGGGCGGCATTTTGGCTGATTATTCGTGGCAAGCAGGGCGATTTATTCCCTTTGCAGGCGGAACTATAGGCGGCGGAAAGCAAAAAAATCTATCGCTGCTCGAAGCGCCACACGACGGTTACGATGGTTTCGTAACCGATGAAAACGTATCGTATCGTCAGTTCGGCTTTTTATGTTTTGCACCATTTGTCGGAACCGAATTTGTGCTCAACACAAAAGTACACCTCGTACTGAAAATTGATTATCTTATCAATCTCTCAAATCCCCAAACCGATTTTGTTACAGGTGCAAGAGTTTATATTGGTTTTTTGTTTTGTAGATAAATACTGAAATCGAACATCTCAAATTATTATTACTTCAAAACAGGACAGATAGCCTTAATTCATGTAACTCTCCTGTTCAATCTTGTTGCCGGCAAACAAACACTTTATCGGCAAGGCGAATACATGGAAGACAGAACGAAAAAATCTCAATTTCAGAACGCACCTTAAAAGACTTTGCCGCAAAACGATTTGTTTTTTTCAAAGAGTGAAATGATACATGATAAATTGATCGACATATACATCGAAAAACATTATTTCAAACAGGATAATACGCAAAATAGATTCAGCTAAATTGAAACACTGCCAGCTAATTTTGTGTTGTGCTTATATATTTGCGGTTTTTTATGTTTAATATGATTATTAATCCGATTAATTCCGTATTTTTGCCGCCTGTTTTTATTTATAACATTATGAATTACGCTCGTCCTTCATTCGGCATGACGCCGGTGGTTAAGAATCTGATTATTGTAAATGCCCTGTTTTATATGGCGTCGATAGTCTTTAAAAGTGCGATGGGAATACAGCTCGAACATTATTTGGGGCTGCATCTGCCTATGGCAACCAATTTTCACATTTATCAGTTTGTTACCTATATGTTTATGCACGCTTATCCAAATCCGTCACATATCTTTTTCAACATGTTTGCGCTGTTTATGTTTGGGCAAATGCTCGAAAATGCAATGGGTGCCAAACGTTTTCTTGTTTATTACTTTGTTACCGGCATCGGTGCAGGCTTTATTCAGGAGCTTGCATGGGTTTACGACTTGCGCGATGTTATATTTTCGGATTACGAAAGTGTAAATATTGGCGGACAAATACTTTCGACAGCTGAATACTATAATCTTTACATAACCGTAGGTGCATCGGGTGCTGTTTTCGGTATTCTGCTTGCCTACGGAATGTTATTCCCGAACAACGTAATTGTGCTGATGTTTCCGCCCATTCCGCTAAGGGCAAAATACTTTGTGCTGATATACGGCGCTATCGAACTGTTTGCAGGCGTGCGTGGCGGCGGCGATGGCGTTGCCCATTTTGCCCATTTGGGCGGAATGCTGTTCGGCTTCCTGTTGCTGATGTACTGGCGAAGGAGCTTTAATGGTCAATGATTACGTTGCCGAAGTATCCACTGCAAGCTAAACATCGTTGCGCACAATCAACGTCGAAAAGTACATCAAAGAAGCCGGCTCGGAACTAAAGTTTGAAACTCGACTTCGTCCCGGCGGTATGAGGTCAGTTCATCGGTGTTTGAGAGGCGTTAACGGATTTTTTCTTCGGAAAAGCCGGAGAGGCAGGTAAACAAGCGAGCCATTTTGCCACGTCGTCCGACGTGGCGCTAATGCCTGACTTTTGCAAAACAACATCAAAACATCGGTGATTACTTTTAGGGTGCGCCGTGTTCCGCTTTTTTCGGGGTTGGAGTTGTCGGACGGTGTTTCGGTTGGTATCTGTTTCTGCGTTGTGTCATCGTTGACGCC
>JAITVO010000360.1 GCA_031285765.1 Cytophagaceae bacterium
TCTAAAAACTCAAAGTTCGAGGCTTGCGAGGCGATAAAAGCGCAGTTTACATGAAGGTAAATGAGCATTTTATCGTCCGAAGCATAACGAAGAAATTGGAGTTTTTAGAGGTTCCCTTATGTTCAAAACTGGAACCGAATACAATGTCCATCGACAGGAGGAGGGATACGATTTATGAATTGGCGGAATAAAGAGTCTGTTTGAAAACGGCTCTGTGGGGCATTCGGATGGCGATGTACTGATTCATGCAATATGCGATGCGTTGCTGGGAGTTGCCTGTTTGCGCGATATTGGCGTTCGGTTTTCGAATAACGATGCACACAGTACAAAGGCATCGACAGTAAAATTCTGCTGAAGAATACAGTCGCAAAAATACGGAAAAAAGGTTATACGGCTGGAAATATCGACCCTACTGTTGTATTGCAGTCGTCAAAAATTTCGGGTTACATTCCGCAAATGCAACGTTGCGCTCGCATGCGGCGTTGCATATATGGCTTTTGGCTTACGCCGATTTTCAATTCAAGCCAGTGTGTAACTTCAGTTATTAAAAAATAATACAAAAGCCAATCAACAAGGCGGTGGATTTAGAGTCGTTAGTTTTAATAAATATGAGAACTCCGCTAAAGATTCTGTCTGTTGAATGAGCAAACTACTATCTTTGTTGCTTAATCAATATACTCAAACAGAATTGATTTGCGAATAAAAGCAACAAGGGGATTAATCCCCTTGTCAATAAATAAAACTGGAATCCACTGTTATTTGCAAACCATTTTTGCTATAATCAATAACTACAGTTTTTTATTCTATCACTTTAATATCTTTTGCAACAATTTTTCCATCGTCCAGTGTTTCTTCTTTAAATTCCACGCTATCGCCAACTTCGAGGTCGTTGAAGTCGTATTCCATCAAACTTGAATGAAAGAAAAATGCATCTTTGGGTTGATTCACAATAAAACCATAACCATCTTTTAAGGCTTTAATAGTACTAATTTTTTTCCCGTTTTCGGTATTAATAAGAATAGCGCTTTTTACGCTTTGCTGTTGTTCATTTGGGTCAACATGTTTTTTTGTGAAAAATTTCGTAGTGTTTTTAGGTACGAAAAGTCCATTAATCAGAGGGTCATTTTTTTGGACTCGATTGTCGATAATTTCATGCATCGCTAAAGGATAAGTTACTTCTTCAAGCAAGTCCTGCGAGGTTCTTGTGGTCATTTGCTTACCTGTATCGTTCATGTATTCAAAATCCCAACTTAATACCATCACTCTCGCTCCAAGCGTGTTTAACTTTCGAATCAAAGGAACATAATCCCCATCGGATGCAATCAGTACAATAACATCAAAATGTTTATAAAATGCTAATTCAAATGCTTCCAATGCGAGCCATACGTCTATGCCTTTTTCTTGCCAAGCGCCACTTTTAGTGGTTTTAATAGGCAAATAGTGCGTGGTAACTCCTTCGGAACTAAGGATGTCGTCAAACGCCCTGTCGTAGTATAAAGTGTTTCCCTGTGCCGATGCGTCATGAGCGCTCAACCTGCCTCTGAAATAATGTGCATCTACAATTTGGCACAGCCGAACATCTGCGCCTTCCTGTTTGGCTACATGGTTTCTGATGAAATGATGAAGTCCTGCTACACTTAATCTGCTTTTTCGTTCGTGGGTATAATTGTAATAATTACTTACATGCAAAAAATAATTTCCGTCGTAAAATACACCTATTTTTGTCAAACTAAGATCGTTGTTATTCGCCATAATTGTTAATTTATTAATACTTCTTGTTGTTATGTTATAGTTGTTAATTTCATCCTTGCTGTTCAGTACTTATCAAGAGTAACTTCTAAAAATTAGATTGTTCGAAAATTGTGACTGAAACAAAAGTGAAGTTTACTAAAGTAAATGAGCTTTTTGTCGATAGAGCATAACGATGAAAAAGCAGTTTTTAGAAGTTCTCTCAATATACTCTTCATTTGAAAGGAACAAATAAAAAACCTTCCCCTGAATCGTTCTTTGTAACATTGCCTATTGCCGGATAAGCAATATGCATTCCCGCTATAGGAATTTTGTTTACAGTTACATATTCAAATATATCTTGCCGCGATTTAATTGCAACTTTCGGATTGGTGTCGTAAGTAACAGCAATTTCGGGATGAGGCATCTGAATTGCCATTGCGTGAGTTAAATCGCCCCAAATCAACAGTTTCTCATTATTCGATTCGAGTAAAAAAGCTGTGTGTCCGGGCGTATGTCCATAAGCAGCAATGCCGTAAACATCTGTCAACACCGAAGTTGCCGGTTTATTGATTTCGGCAGGAGTGAACAGTCTGATTTTATTTTTATATATCGAAAATATATTGTGTATATTTTGGTTCGATGCGTTTAGCCAATAATCGTATTCTGTTTTAGTCATTAAAAGTTCAGCATTGGGGAAAGCAATTTTACCGTCGCGCAGTAACCCGCCAATATGGTCGCCGTGCATGTGCGTAATAAGAACCGCGTCCACCTGTTCGGCATTAACGTTGAGTGATTTCATATTATCGAACAGGTTTCGCCCGTAGCCCGTGTCAATCAGTATTATTTTCCCATTCCCTTTAATTAAAAAAGTATTGGTTGCATTTGGAAATGTACCATTGGGAATGTATTTATTTAACATTTCCGAAGTGGCTCCAATTAAAATATTTGGTTTCCCGTTTTGTTGTCCTTCGGATAAAAGTGTTACCTCATAAGTTCCAATTTTATGGGTAAATATATTTGTTACTTCCTGTGCCATAATACTGTTTATTGATAAAACATTTAATACGAATAGTAAACCAAGTGTTTTCATGATATTTTAATGTTTTTAATTAGTACAAAAATGTAACTCTCCAAAATTATTCTCACTGCACAAATGTAGTGATATTATTTATACGATGTTTGTTTTATGCGAATATTTTTGTTTATATAGCATTTTTACATTGTTTTTTCGAGGTGCTTATGTTGTAACTCATGTTACGCAGT
>JAITVO010000091.1 GCA_031285765.1 Cytophagaceae bacterium
GTCAGTGTTACGGTGTATGTACCTGCAGTTGTGTAGGAGTGAGTAGCATCTGTGGTGCCGGCGGTGCTGCCATCTCCAAAGTCCCACTGCCACGTAAGCCCTTCCGGAACAGCTTCCCCGTTGAGCGTTGAGGTGTTGGTAAAGGTAAACTTATTACCTTCCAGACACTGCTGCTCAATGCTGGTTTCAAACGCTACATCCAAACCTTGAATCTCGAAAGCTAAAGTACGGGTTGCTTCGCAGTTTTTATCGGTAGTAACGGTTAATTCAACGGTTTGCGCTCCTGTGGCGGTGTACTGATGTTGCGGCTTTTCGGCACTGCTTGTGATTCCGCCGCCAAAATCCCACAGCCAGCCGGTGATGTTGCCGGTTACTCCGGCTTCGAACTCAAAGGTGTAGAGTGGAGCAGGGGCGGGAAGCATGATTGTGGTAATGCCGCTGATAACCGGCAGCGGATTAATTTCCACTTCAACCGCAACGGTGTGCGAGCAACCGGTTGCATCGTTAATAACCTTTATATAATAGGTACCCGATACTGTTACAACCGGCGAAGAACATTGATTGCCATTTGCATCGGTATATATAATGGTATAGCCTGTGCTGTCGGCATACGAAACATGCGTTGAGAGGTCAACGCTTGCGCAGTTTTCTGCAGTTGAATTATTAATATCAGGAATGTTGTACACGGTTATTTCAACAGAGTCGCTGCCGGCACAGCCACCGGCGCTTTGGGCATCGCAGTAAATTTTTACGGTTCCTGCCGACAATGCCGACACGTTGCCAGTGTTATCTACGGTAGCAATAGCGCTGTTGCCGCTTCGCCATCCCAGAAGTGTTCCACCCGTAACAGTGGAACTACACGTTATACTTTGGTTAACGCACAGCGCTGTTTCGGGGGCGGTAATTGCGATTGCGGGGAACGCTTCAACCTTTACCTGCTCTCCGGTGCTGCGTTCCGACGGGCAGTCGGTTCCCTGCTGCACCACTACGGTATAAACACCTGCACCGTTTTCGTCAACGGCGATACTGGCGGTTGCATCGGCTGTTTCCACATTGTTTCTGTACCATTTATACAGGCTTCCGGCAGGATATGGATTGCCCGACGAAGTTGCAATAATTTCAATACTGCCTGTTTCGCAGATAATACCGCCGGCAGGCGTCATAGCTGCAACGGGCTTGGGAGTTTGAGGTACAGCGATGGCACGGTTGACGCTTCCTGCCGAATGAAATGAACAGACATCCTGTAAAGGCACATTTCGCTGGTCAACACGTTCACTGGGAGGATTATTGTCAAACAGCTGCGAATTGAGCCAGCCGCTGTATTGTGCACCGGGAACAATAAAAAGGTTGCGTTCCTGAACGGGCTCCATTACGGGTGTAACACCTGTTCCATGCGACGATACGGCAGGAACAGCCGTCAGCAGATTACCACCGAGTGTTGCCGTTGGGAAGATGGATTCCAAATCGGCGAACGACATTGCAACATCCCTTGCCGGATGCAAATACTGACTGTTTTCCGGCGCATCGGAGAAAATATTATAACCGGCGCGGAAATCCGGATTGAAAGGGGTAATAAGCATGTCGCCTGTTTCTGTTCCGGTTGTATTACCTGCAATAATATTACCGCCGTAAATAAGCACAAACTGTGTTCCCGATTTGTCTGATGTTATGGCAGCCGAATGGTCTTTATCAATACCCGTAGCCTTATTACCAATAATGGTTGAAAAATAAATTTTACATTCGGTATTTTGACCATTCGCAACTTTTATTGCAGATGCATGGTAGCAACCGTATGGATCGGGAGCTGTCCGTCTAAGTTCGTTTCCCGTAAAGGTGCAAAAGGCACAGATATATCTCGATGCCGGGCTTTGCTCTACTGCACCGCCGCTACTGGTAGCAATGTTTTTATTGAATGTGGATTTATAAGTTTTCAGACTGGTATACATATCCATACAGACAGCGCCGCCGTATGTACCCCTGTTGTTTTCCATCCACACCTCTTCGAGGGTTAATACCGTCTGTTTATTGTTGAATAATGGAGGCATCCATATACCGGCACCTGCCGCAGCATAGATACCGCCACCCTTTGATGTAGCATGGTTGTTCCGTATCACAGTCCTTTCGATGCGTAAATCCATTGTTATACCAACAAAGACAGCACCTCCATACCCGTTTATCGAATTTTCTTCTATAACCGCATCGCGTATTACAAGGTTGCCCTTATGCAAATGGATGCCACCTCCTTTGTCTTCATGAGTACCGAGCATGGAGCCGCCGTAGTAAAATGTTCCATTTGCGCCTCCCCTGGCGGTAACGCCAGATATTTGGGAGGGTATCGACGCATCGCTGTTCCACACAATTACATGATGTACGTTTTCGGTACTGTTGTTTACAGTGCCGGTTGTGGGGTCGTACACATCATCGCCGTTAATATCGCCGGACAATATGGTGCGATAGGTTCCGGGACTGTTATCGGTAAACGTGCTGTTCCAGCCTCCCTGTATGTGGACAGACTTATCGACATAAAAGGTAACATCGCCGGAGGTGTTCTGGCTGGTTGGTAAATGATTGCTGGGGCGGTAGGTTCCCTCTGCAATTTTTACAATATCGCCGCTGTTTAAATTGCCACTGCTTAGTAACTCTGCCAGCTGCTGCATGGCTGTAACCGGCGATGTGCCGTCGCCCCCTGCCGTCGCATTTTGACTGACATACCACGTTGTTTGAGCTACGGCACTGTGAGCCAGCAAAAACAACACCGGCACAAGCAGCTCTGCAGCTCGCCTCTGTATGCGGTTATGGAAAGATGGTTTTTTAAGCCAAAAGAAAAATTGATGTATTTTTCGCTTCATAGAAAAATTTTTGATGCTATGTTACAGCAAGGGGATTAATCCCCATATTACTTCTGCTCGCAAATCAATTTTGTTTGAGTATAAAATAGACTGCCTTCGGTTGCTAATGGGTAGCCAGCTATTGGCTACCCCAAGTTGTAAACAGGACACCTCTTCACTCAAAATATTATCATGAAACCGTGTATAAACAGCAGTTGCAAAGATTAGAGGAAAGAGGTATTTTTACTCTTTCACAATTTTCGATACAATCCGTCCGTTGGAAGTTTGTATCGAAACAATATAAATACCTCTGTGTAAATCGCTCATATCAATTGTTGCAGTGGAGATGTTAATCTGCTTCATCATTTTTCCGGTCAAATTATAAATTGATATGCTTTCGACAACAACCGGCGATTGAACCGTTAGCCTGTCGCGTACAGGATTCGGGAATACATTTATGCCCGTAAAGTGCGGAGCAAATATTCCTGACATGTCTTTCCATTTTGCAAAAAGGCTGTGATTTTCGTTTGCCGTGATTTCGGTTTCGGCAGTTACGGCTTCATCTGCAAAATCTTCGGAAAGATACCATCCTTCAAACCTGAATCCTGTTTTGCAAGGCACGGGCAGTTCGCCGTAAACGCCGTCGCAGGCAACGGTTTTATCGGTAAGGTCGTTGCCTGCATCGGCGCCATTGTAAACAAACGTTGCTTTGACATTTACTTTCAACTGCGCAACATCGGTCTGTACCGAAGCCGTGTTGCCCGATGTCACAGTGTTGGTAATTTCGCAGCAGAACTGCCGGTTGTGGTCGGCTACTGTGGCGGTTATTGCGTACACATCGGTAATAGCCCCTTCAATAGGAATCCATTCGCCGGTGTCGTTCAGCGTCAGCCACTGGCAGGTCAGTTCGCCACCGTCGGGACTTTCGGCAGTTACTGCAAACTGCGCCACAGCGCCGGCTAATGCCTCTACAACAGGTGTGGGCTGCACGGTAATTATCGGTGGTACTGCCAGCTGAAACCATTTTGCATAAAGGTTGTGATTCCCGTCTGCCGTAATTTCGGTTTCGGCAGTTACGGCTTCAGCTGCAAAATCTTCGGAAAGATACCATCCTTCAAACCTGAATCCTGTTTTGCAAGGTGCGGGCAATTCGCCGTAAACGCCGTCGCAGGCAACGGTTTTATCAATAAGGTCGTTGCCTGCATCGGCACCATTGTAAACAAATATTACTTTGACATTTACTTTCAACTGCGCAACATCGGTCTGTACCGAAGCCGTGTTGCCCGATGTCATAGTGTTGGTAATTTCGCAGCGGAACTGCCGGTTGTGGTCGGCTACTGTGGCGGTTATTCCGTACACATCGGTAATAGCCCCTTCAACAGGAATCCATTCGCCGGTGTCGTTCAGCGTCAGCCACTGGCAGGTCAGTTCGCCACCGTCGGAGCTTTCGGCTGTTACTGCAAACTGTGCCACAGCGCCGGCTAATGCCTCTACAACAGGTGCGGGCTGCACGGTAATTATTGGCGGCACTGCTACCGGCATCATTACAGGATAGCCGTTGTTTTCGTCGGCAACAATAACCCACTGTCTGTATGAGGTTGTCTGCGCTGCCACCCATCCGTTTAATGCAGCGGTAAGAGTGTTACCAGTGTAATTGCCGGCAGTTACATCAGCACTGAGCGTTCCGGTATTATCCATGAAATAAGCGCAATTTACATCGCCGCCATAGCTGACTCCCTGTTGTGTAGCCGATGAGAGCCAGTAGCAGTTTTCGGCTGTGCCGTAATAACTGTTTGTTATTCCGGCAGCACTTCCGCCGGCAGCTGTAGCAGTTGCCGTACTGTAGCAGTTGCGAATGATTGCGTAATAATTATTCGACCCCGCTATTCCTCCCGCATAGTTGCCGGTTACGGTTACACTGCCTGTGTAATAACAATTTTCTACAGTTCCGTAATTATCACCGACAATACCTCCGGCACTGCTATAATTTGTTCCGGCAAGGGTTACGCTGTTGGTTCCTGTGATGGAAATGTTTTTCAAGACGCCATCGTTAGAGGCAAACAGCCCCGCCATTCCATTATAATCACCGTAATCACTGTCGGTAATATTTACCTGCATATTGCTGATTTTGTACCCTGCACCATCAAAAGTACCATTGAATGAAGCCGCGTAGTTTTCTTCATCAATACCCGTTATACAGATGGGGGTCCACAGTTTTCCACTCAAGTTGATGTCGGCAGCCAAAACAATTTTTTTGTTCATAAATTCAACCGCCAGTCCGGCGTTGTTGTGAATTCCGTTGGACAGTACCGAAAAACCGGCAAACTCTTCAGCCGTAGAGATGGTAAACACATCCTGACTTCCGTCGCCGTACCAGTCGAGAGTGTAACTTCCTTCATCCGCCCAGTTTTGTGCAAACGACAGGTGATAACCAACAATAAAGATAAGTAACAGTAGTAACTTTTTCATTCTACATTCCTCAAAAGATAATATAATACGCATAAAAACAATTTTGATATGTGTTTAAACTTCAAACATTCGCAAGAACAAAATTTTGCCCGTTTACGCAAAAATGTAAAGGTAGGTTACAAAAAGATGTGAAATATTTTTCAATTGCTACCATTTTTATTCTACATAAGACAAAATAAGATATGCAATACGCATAAAAAGAATTAAATTCATTTGTGGATAAAACCGCGATTTGTTCATAGGCACAAATATTTATTTTACCCCGAAGCTGGCAAACATGTCTTATTGTTCCTCTTTTTACAGACCTTTGCGCCTGTTTTGAAAACAGAAAATATATTGTATTGACTCACTGAGCCTCTCCATCCTTGTTATTATTCACGAATGCGGTCATTTTTTTCTTGCTAAACTGTTTATGGTTAAAGTAGAGAAGTTTTACCTTTTCTTCAACCTGTGGTTTTCGCTTTTTAAATTCAGGAATGGCGACACCGAATACGAAATAGGCTTGCTTCCGCTGCAATCCATAACGTGAGTGCCGGTGCAGGAGCTATCTGTACTGTGAATGGGAGCAATATTCTACAGGGGCGTTATCTTATGGTGTTTACCCATTTCCCGAAGAAGTATTTTGTATGCAGCACACTGCTTACCCTAACGGTTGTAGAAGAATATCCGGTGAAAGCAGAAAAAATAACACTGCTGTCCCGAAACGAACCTTTGGAAATCCTTTGCACCATTGTGGTAAAGCCTCCTGCGAGGTTAGCCACCACAAAATAACGTACCGAAACGGTCATGGTCAAAAATTCTTTTACTGCAGAATAACTCTTTCCGTCATAAATAGCACAAAATATTGTACCTTTATACACATTTAATCCAGATGTTTTCATATTCTATCTGTTTATAAACCAATAAAGATACGAGAAATAAGGCTTGTAAGTAATCTCAAAGCTCCCATCATTTTTATGTGGTTGTGTGGAATTGAAGATTTTATGCTATCTTTGCATTGTTATTTTCGGTAAA
Organism: Cytophagaceae bacterium; assembly: GCA_031285765.1. GTDB lineage: Bacteria > Bacteroidota > Bacteroidia > Bacteroidales > Marinilabiliaceae > WRMI01. Next base: position 6,312 of record JAITVO010000091.1, read on the forward strand.
TAAATAGAAGTACAAATCTGGAATTGAATTAAAATATCAAAAATGGAATTATTATCAAAAATATCTTTGTTTAAAGTGTTGCCGTTATCAAGATTAACAACTATGTTAATCCTGATTGTCTGCCTGCTTACAGGCTCGTCAGTTCCAGCAACTGATAGCTTGGAGAACAAGTCGTTTGCTTCGTTTGGACAAAGTTATAATATTTATGCGCCGCCTGTTCCCGAAAAGTTAAGTTTTGCGGGAGAATATGTTCCGTTGAATAAAACCTACGTGCGCGAAAGCTACGACCGCGAAGTGCTGGTAAACACCTACTGGCAGTCGCAAACATTGCTGCTGCTTAAACGAGCCAATCGCTATTTCCCTGTTATTGAACCAATTTTGAAAGCTCACAAAATCCCCGAAGATTTCAAATATCTGGCATTATGCGAAAGTGGTTTTATGTCGCGTGCCGTTTCTTCGATGGGAGCAGCAGGTATATGGCAATTTATGAAAGGCGCTGCTCAAGATTACGGACTTGAAGTTTCAAACGAAATTGACGAGCGTTACCATATAGAAAAAGCAACAGAAGCAGCCTGCAAATATCTGAACAGGGCTTACGCAAAATATGGCTCGTGGACACTTGCCGCTGCAGCTTACAATGCAGGTTCGGCAGGTATCGACCGCCAACTTGCAATACAAAAAGTAAAGAATTATTATGATCTTCTTTTAGGAGAAGAAACAGGACGTTACGTATTTCGTATTTTGGCGCTCAAGCAGATAGTATCAATGCCTTCCGAACATGGTTTTCATGTTGCCCCGCCTGATTTGTATCCGCCTATACCGTTCCGCGAAGTGGAAGTGAATGGGGCTATCAAAAATTTTACGGACTTTGCACAAGAATATGGTATTACTTATCGTGAATTAAAAGACTTGAATCCATGGTTGAGAGATACTTGCTTAACAAATTCATCAAAAAAAAGCTATTTCATTAAGATTCCAGAACAGAGTGCTTTTACGGTGAAGGGATCTGAGTAATGTTTTTTTTACATTATAAAAAACTGATTTTATAATGCGTAATTTTATGTTACGCAAACCACATATTTTGCAACGCCGTTGGCTTATTCACGTAAAAATAGAATGAGGTAATAAGGATGATTTTGATAATATACATATCTACTAAGGTTGTTCTGTTTACAGAATGAGGTTTAATCAACAATCTTTTTGTTACTTGTAAATATACTATAAAACCGCCATACAACAGATAGTATTTTATAGATGATACACTTCATTATTCGTTATCAATACAAAAAAAGACCTGCACAGGAAACATGCAGGTCTTTTGGAATTCCTCAAAGAGGTTTTACAATTTCGCTGCGCCGTTTTTAATAACAACGTCATACACTTTTGGCTTTATATTGAACTTTTTTTCGTAAGCCTCTGTTGTTTTTTTGATGAAGGCATCGTACAGTTCAGTTTTTACAAGGTTGATGGTGCAGCCGCCAAAGCCGCCACCCATTACGCGCGAGCCTGTAACTCCGCACTCTTTTGCCATATCATTCAAGAAATCGAGTTCGGGACAGCTTACTTCGTACTTTTTGCTCAATCCTTCGTGGGTTTCGTACATCTTTTTGCCAACTGTTTCATAATCGTCTTTTTCCATTGCGGCGCAGGCGTCAAGCAGACGTTGAACTTCGCCGACAACAAATTCGGCACGCATGTAATCCACAGCCGAAACCTTGCCTTTAACAGCTTTGAGCATGTCCATATTAGCGTCGCGGAGTAATTTTACTTCGGGATGCATTTTTGCAATTTCGGCTACTACGTTTTCGCACGACTGACGGCGTTTGTTATATTCGCCGCCTGCTGCCAAATTATGTTCCACGCAAGTGTTGATAAGTACAACGCGGTATCCTTTGGGATTGAACGGAACGTATTCAAATTCGAGCGAGCGGCAGTCGAGTTTCATCAAATAACCTTCTTTGCCGTGGCATGATGCAAACTGGTCCATAATGCCACATTTGATGCCTACATAATTATGTTCGGTAGCTTGTCCCATCAAAGCAATTTCCATGCGGGAAAAGCCCAAATTGTAGAGGTCGTTGAGCGCATAGCCGAAACAACTTTCGAGCGCAGCTGACGACGACATACCCGCGCCAAGCGGAACATCACCTGCAAACACGGTGTCGAAACCAAGTACAGTTTTGCCTTTATTTGCCATTTCGCGGCACATGCCAAAGATGTAACAAGCCCACTGTTTGGTGGGTTTATCGGCTTCTTCGAGCCCAAATTCGCACGATTCGTTTACATCCAATGCAAAAGCGCGGATTTTTTTTGTGCCGTTGGGTTTAATTTCGCAATACATAGCCTTGTCAATGGCTCCGGGCAGCACAAAGCCTCCGTTGTAGTCGGTGTGTTCGCCAATGATATTGATACGTCCGGGTGATGTGTACATTGCACCGCCGCTTCCATACAGCGATGCAAATTTTTCTCTGATTTTTAAAGTATCCATTTTGTTACGATTAAAAAATAAGAATTAAAAATTAAGAGGCGATAATATTGTCGTCCTCTTAATTCGTAACTGTTTCAATTTACGGGAATGTTTTTGTTGACGTTTTTGCAACCAATTAAAGCATAGTAGAGCAAGTATGCCAAACCTGCGAAAATTACCCAGTAACTTACTAAATAATTATAATTGGTAATATCTACAATCCAGTTTTGGAGTACTGGCAGTATGCCGCCGCCGCAAACAAGTACCATAAAGATACCCGATGCTTTTTCGGTGAATTTGCCAAGTCCTTCGACTGCAAGGTTGAAAATTCCGCCCCACATTACCGATGTACACAGTCCGCACAGTACAAGCAGCGCTGCGTTAACGGGAACTTGGGCAAATCCGAAGAATGGTTGTGTATTGTTGAATACCGGCATGTTTACAAGCACGTTGACAGGCGCAAACATGGCAGCCAGTGTCAGTACCAAGCCAATCGTGGAAGCAACTCCCAGCATGGCTTTTGCCGATACCTTGCTGCCGATAACGCCGCCCAGAAGTCTGCCTATCAGCATCAGAAACCAGTACGCTGCTGTTACCGAACCAGCAATGGCTTCGGCATTTCCGCTGCCGCCCAGTTGCAATACATCGAGGTTGGGATTTTGCAGCCATTTGTTCAATACATTAGGAATACCTACTTCAACGCCTACATATACAAAAATACCAACAGCGCCCAATATAAAGTGGCGAAACGACAATGCGCTGTATTTGGATGAGTCGGTTGAAACATGCTGTGCTTCTCTCTTTGTTTCAGGAATAGCGCTTAACAGAATTACTACAAATGCAAATGCAAAAATAGCCAACGCAGCATACATCAAAGGAAATACATTGCTAATCTGTGCATTTTTAATTCCTTCGGGAATCAAAAGACCGGTAATGATAATAACTGCCGTCCCGCAAAGTGAATTGAACGAACCCCCAATCTGTATCAACCGGTTGCCCGAATTTCCTTCGCCGCCCAGTTTGTTAAGCATTGGATTGACCACTGTATTGAGCAAACACATGGAGAAACCCGCAACAAATGCGCCCAGCAGGTAAACTCCAAAACTCTCGGCGACACCCGAAAGTGTTTGGATTCCTACGCCGACAAAGCCAATAATGATGGCTATGAGCGCCGTTTTTTTGTATCCCAGCTTTTGCAGCAGATTACCGGCAGGATACCCCATCACTGCATAGGCAATAAAGTTGGCAAGCACGCCAAGTGTTCCCATCCATTCAGTTACGTCAAACTGAAATTTTAGAATATCGCCCATAGGCGAAGCAAGATTTGTAACAAATGAAATCATCCCGAAAAGGAAAATCATCACGATAATGGCAACAATGTTGCCGCCTTGTTTTTGTTGTGTCATAAAATTTGTTTTTGTGCGCAGTTTATAAATAAATCACTTCATCATTGTTTCTTGTTATATTAATTAAGTTAATCATTTATCAACCTAATAGCGTCAAACTCTAAAATATTGTATTTGAGCGCTGTTTTGATTGTTGTATTCATAACAAATTGATTTAACGCAAGCAAAGGAAATAATATTTTTGAAGAAATATTGTGAGTTTTGAATTGTTTAACGAATATTATATCTTTTGAGGGAATAGCGTTACATTTCAATAGCATTTTTAGTTATCATGCACTATCTTGTTTATACAGCAACACAGTAATTTAATATCCCGACTGCATAATGATAAAAAAACAATTCCCCACATTCCATTACCTCAATTAGGGGTGGGATGTTTGATGCCAAACCGCTATCAAACAGATTAAAATATTAACAATATTAAATGTCCCGCAAGAACGGCGCTTTATTAACCACAGATAAAGCGAAACGTAACCTGCGGATTTTATAGTAAAATAATGAAGTCCCGCAGGAACGACATGTGAGCGGATGTGTCGTTCCTGCAGGACTATTAATATTGATAATAGGGAACCTCTAAAAACTCAAAGTTCGAGGCTTGCGAGGCGATAAAAGCGCAGTTTACATGAACGTAAATGAGCATTTTATCGTCCGAAGCATAACGAAGAACTTTGAGTTTTTAGAGGT
>JAITVO010000106.1 GCA_031285765.1 Cytophagaceae bacterium
CCTGCGGGCGGCGCGGTATTCATCACCACCACGTTTACATACGGCAATGCTCCGCCCGAGGCAGCATCGGTAACGGCGCCCCTGATGGTGCCGGTGGGCTGCGCCGCTGCCCATATATGACACATCAACAGCGCTATCAATAACAATCCTCTTTTCAGGTATTTTGGTTGGAATGTTTTATAAATATCCATGAATAACTTATTAATTTCGCGGCAAAATTAGCATTTGTAAAGGAAACAGGAAATATGGAACAGCTGATAACACATCATTATTCTAAGGCTATCCGGTTAATCAAGGTCGCCATACTCAAAAGCCGTTATCGTGCGGCAGCGTTGGCGAATCGAGAACTATTATCTCTTTATTACGGAATAGGGAAATATACTTCCGAAAACAGCCGGCATCACTTTTGGGGAACCAACGCTATTGAAACCATTTCGATAATTTTGATGAAAAGCGGGGGCAAATATAGAGATGTTTATGCTTGAAGCAAGTATAAGCGGGAAAAATATCTGCAAAATAAATTAAGAGACGGTACAAAAAATATTTTTGAATGCGGATTACACGGATAACACAAAAATGCAAAATCTATATAGTAGTCATCTGTCGATTAATCTGCGCAAATCCGCGTAACCCGCATTCGTTTTGAACAGCCTCACCCGCCACATTTCGAGTTTCCGCACGACGTACATGTGAGGCATCCTTCCTGATACACAAGGCTGCCTTCACATCCGCAGTTTTCGCATTTGCCCTGTTTCACCACAGTGCCGTCGGGAACGTACTTTTTCAACGCCCGTTCAACACCGTTTTTCCAGTTGTTGATACTTTCGTTGTCGAGCTGAAGTCCCGATACAAGGTGCAGAACATCCGCAATGGGCATTCCGTGCCGCAGTACGCCCGAAATCAGTTTGGCATAGTTCCAGTATTCCTTGTCGAATTTGTACGATAAACCTTCTATCGTGGTTTTGTAGCCGCGCTTGTTCATATATTGAAAATCGTAGCGCGACGAACCGTCTTCGTCGTAATTCTTAATGATTCTTCCTTTTGATACCGATTTGGGAAGCAGCAGCCCATCGTCGTCGTCGGCAAGCCCTGTGAAAATCTCGTAGGGACGGTTGTTAATCAGTCCTACGAAAGCAATCCACTTCTCCTTGTTATTCTGAAAACGCACCACATCTGCATCGAGAGCCTGCGGACGCTTTGTGGGGAATTTTGTCGAATCTTCGCCCTCTTTTTTGTCGCCGCTTGCCACAAGTACACCCGCACGCGAGCCGTCGCGGTACACCGTTACGCCCTTGCAGCCGCTTTTCCACGCTTCGATGTAGAGTTGCCCCACCAATTCTTCGGTTGCCGAATTGGGCAAATTGATGGTAACGCTAATGGAATGGTCAACCCATTTCTGGATGCGCCCCTGCATCCGCACCTTGCTCAGCCAGTCCACATCGTTGGAAGTGGCTTTGTAATAGGGCGATTTCCGAATCAGTTCGTCCAGCTCTTCCTGTGTGTAGTGTTTAATGGTGTTGTAACCGTTTGCCTCCATCCATGTAACAAATTTGTGGTGGAAAACGATGTACTCTTCCCAGCTGTCGCTCACTTCATCAACAAAATCGACACGTACCATCGGGTCGTTGGGATTCACCTTGCGGCGACGTTTGTAAACGGGCAGAAACACAGGCTCAATGCCGCTCGTAGTCTGCGTCATCAGGCTTGTTGTACCTGTTGGAGCAATGGTGAGCAGCGCAATGTTGCGGCGTCCTGTGCGGATCATTTTTTCGTACAGCGCGGGGGCGGCTGCTTTCAGGCGAAGGATAAACGGATTGTTCTTCTCCTTTTCGGCATTGTACATCGGAAAAGGTCCGCGCTCGGCAGCCATATCCGCCGACGAGTCGTAAGCCGCCAGCGCAAGTGTTTTTTGTACCTCTTCCGAAAAATCGGTTGCAATGTCACTTCCGTAGCAAAGTCCCAAAGCCGCCAGCATATCGCCTTCGCCCGTAATTCCCACGCCTGTGCGACGTCCTTCGGTTGCCTTTCGGCGAATGTTTTGCCACAGGTGGCGTTCCACACGTTTCAGTTCATCGTCTTCGGGGTCTGAACTTATTTTATTAAGAATGGCGTCAATCTTTTCGAGTTCGAGGTCAATAATATCGTCCATAATGCGCTGTGCATAGCCTACATGCTGCTTGAGCAGCTCGAAGTTGAACTTGGCTTCGGGCTTAAACGGATTGTTGACATACGAATAAAGATTAATGGCAATCAATCGGCAACTGTCGTAGGGACAGAGCGGGATTTCGCCACAGGGATTAGTGCTCACGGTACGATAGCCGAAATCGGCATAACAGTCGGGAACCGATTCGCGAATAATGGTGCTCCAGAAAAGGATACCAGGTTCAGCCGACTTCCAAGCATTGTGTACAATCTTGTTCCAAAGTTCCTGCGCATTGATTTCGCAGGATACATCGGGATTTTTGGAATTAACAGGATATTGCTGCGTGTAGGGTTTCTGTTCGATTACAGAGTGCATAAAATCGTCGTCAATCTTAACCGAAACGTTAGCGCCCGTTACTTTTCCCTGCTCCATTTTGGCGTCGATAAACTTTTCGGAGTCGGGATGCTTAATTGAAACGCTTAACATCAAGGCGCCGCGCCGTCCGTCCTGTGCTACCTCGCGGGTTGAGTTCGAAAAACGTTCCATAAACGGCACAATCCCTGTGGATGTAAGCGCCGAGTTCTTTACAGGAAAACCTTTGGGGCGAATGTGCGAAAGGTCGTGTCCTACACCGCCGCGCCGTTTCATCAGTTGCACCTGCTCCTGGTCAATCTTCATCACGCCGCCATAGGAGTCGGCATGTCCTTGATTGCCTATCACAAAACAGTTTGAAAGCGATGCTACTTGAAATTCATTTCCGATTCCCGTCATCGGACCTCCCTGCGGGATAATGTAGGTAAAGTTTTTGAGCAGTCCGTAAATCTGTTCTTCCGACATGGGATTTGGGTAGCGATTTTCGATACGCGCAATTTCACGCGCAAGTCGGTGGTGCATGTCGTCGGGCGTCAATTCGTACAGGTTACCGTCCGAATCCTTCAGGGCATATTTATTCACCCACACCCTTGCGGCGAGTTCATCACCGTTAAAATATGTAAGCGCAGACTGAAATGCGTCTTCATTTGTATGAACCCTGTCGCGTTTTGCTTCAGTTTCCATGCTTAATTCTGTTACTTCCATGATATATTTTTGTATTAAACAATTGCCACAACGAAAATTAGTATGTCAATAATTGACCATTTTTTGCGGGTGCAAGTTATGCAAGTAATACAATATGGACAAGTTTATTAATGTTAAACTATGAGAAGTTATCCGTTTTTACAAGCTATTATTCAGTTTGTCAATATAATAAAAGTTATCAACAGGCGATAAAGTTGTCCGAAAATGGAAACTATATGGAATAGGCGGTTAATTGTAATGTTTCACCACGTTATTGTATTTCGGGAAATAAAGTCCGCTGCTTTCACTTCGGCTATGCTTCCGTTTCGGCGGTGGACTTGGTCGATAAATTGAATAATTCTGTTTTTAAATTTTTACTTTATAATACAAATTTACTCGTGATTTTCGCTTAACAAAAAACTGCCGCTCATGCTTTCACGTACAAGCATAAACACTCTGTCGGGAGTTCCAGAGTCGGGAAAAAGGTAGTGAACAGCGGCTTCCATCGTTGAAATTGCAACTGTATGGAAGTTGTCGTGTGTGCCTGCGGTTAAATTGTTGTGAACAATACCGGCTTGAACTTTGTAGTAAAAATACTCCTCGTTGTTGAAAGCCACATAGGTGGTACGAGTGATCGATTGATAATAGTTGTCTGGTGTAAGTGTTTTGCCGCTGTCGATAGAACGCATTGGGCAGTTGTTGCTGAACCTATTATCATTTAGTCCTTATTAAACAGATTGAACAACAGGTTTAAACCGAAGTAATGCAGGTCATTGTATCTGTCGTCGGGGTCGTAGTTGTTGGTTTTCCAAGTTTCGCCATTGTCGGTAGAGCGGTACAGATTTTTAATCAAACCGCTGTCAATAATGTTAAAATGATAACAGATTATGGGGTTTGCAAAGTCCAGCAGGAATGGAATTTTATTGGCCGTAAGTGAAATGTTACCTACGGATTTGGATTTTGTCGAAAAAGTTATACTCAAACAAAAATGGTTTGCAAATAACAGAGGATTCCAGTTTTTAACTGTTCAGTTTTATTTATTGACAAGGGGATTAATCCCCTTGTCGCTTTTATTCGCAAATCAATTCTGTTTGAGCATAAAAGTTCCGAATGGACGAAACTGTAAGCCGAAACTCCGTCCCCGCGGGACTTTATATACCGCAAATATTTTAAATTGTTTGATAGGGAACCTCTAAAAACTCCAATTTCTTCGTTATGCTTCGGACGATAAAATGCTCATTTACGTTCATGTAAACTGCGCTTTTATCGCCTCGCAAGCCTCGAACTTTGAGTTTTTAGA
>JAITVO010000240.1 GCA_031285765.1 Cytophagaceae bacterium
TGCTCTGAACCGAACAAACCTAACTTTTTTAGCATGGAGATGTCAAAAATTAAGCCCTCTACAAGGGATTGGATTGGAAACGAGTGTATGCTGCCTGAAAATATCGCCTTCTGCAGTAGTTTGACTTTTTCAGCAGACCCTAATTAGCACTGAGGTTGTTTTGTTAGTAAAGTGAGGTGGAAAATGAGGTTTTATTCATAACTCGTACTTGTTTGTTTATGTGTAAACACAGTGAATAATACACATTATTACCTTAAAAAAGCAACATTATTTTCATGCGTTTGCCATAAAAATGAAGAGTTGAGCGGAAATTTATTTTTCTGCTGCATTTTTCACTCTCAATTCAAAACTTTTCATAAACTCCCAGCCCAAACAGCGCATAATCGTAGAAAACAGGGTCGGCAGGACGAAACTCTTTCAAATTTGCTGTGAGTTCTGCTACTGCTTTCCAGTCGTCCTGTTTGCGGACGAGCAAGCCAAGTTTTCGGGCAGTGCGTCCTGCGTGTACGTCGAGGGGAATCATTAAATCCGACTGTTCAATACCTGTCCACAAGCCAAAATCAACAGCGTCGCCACGTCGTACCATCCATCGGAGAAACATATTCAGCCTTTTGGCGGATGCATTTTTTACGACATTGGCAATATGTTTTTCGGTTCGCTTTAGCGGATGGTATGAGAGGAACAGATTGCGGAATGTGTGCAGCGATTCTTTTACCGACCCTGCCTGATACGCATCGGTGAAAACCATTTCAAGCCCTCCGTGCCGAAGATATATTTCGCGGAGTGCGCTTACAAAATAGCAGCAGTCGAAGCCATTGAATGTTCGATAAACAAAGGTGGCGAAGCGACTGAATTCGTGCGTGGAAGCGGCAGTAATAAAATCGTGAGGCTCATTGTCCAACATCTGCATCAGCAGCGCAGCTTTTTTCAGAATCATGGGACGCTGTCCCCACGCAATTGTGGCGGTTAGAAAGGCGCTTATTTCGATGTCTTCCTTTCGCGCAAAGCGATGAGGAATGGAAACAGGGTCTTTTTCGATAAACCACTGCTGATTGTAAAAAAGCGCCTTTTCGTCCAGAAACTGCTTTAAATTTGACTCGTGCATTTTCTGTTATTATAAAGTTATTGACAGCATCAACCAATAATCAGCCCGTCGCGCATGTGGATAGTTCTGTCCGATTTTACCGACAGGTGTTCGTCGTGGGTTACGATTACGAATGTCTGGTTAAAACGGTTGCGAAGCGACACGAAAAGTTCCATCAACTCTTCCTGATTGCGCGAATCAAGGTTGCCCGAAGGCTCGTCGGCAAATATAACCGACGGGTTGTTGATTAATGCCCGCGCTACGGCAACGCGTTGCTTTTCGCCGCCGCTCAGTTCCGCCGGTTTGTGAGTGAGTCGATGCGAAAGGTTCAGAAAATCGAGCAGTTCAATGGCTTTTTTCTCGGCTTCGCCAATGGATGCGCCGCCAATAAGCGCGGGGAGCAGACAATTTTCGACTGCCGTAAATTCGGGCAAAAGTTGATGAAACTGAAATACAAATCCGATGTTCCGATTGCGAAAGGCAGCCATCTGTCGGTCGTTCAGTTTAAGGATGGATGTTTGGTCAATCAGCACTTCGCCTGCCGAAGGCTTGTCGAGCGAACCCAAAATTTGCAGTAAAGTAGTTTTTCCTGCGCCGCTGGGTCCTACAATGGTTACAATTTCGCCCGATTCAATACAAATATCAATACCTTTGAGCACCATCAGGCGACCAAACGATTTCTCTATATTTTTTCCTTCAACCATAATGATAATGATTAATTATTAATGATGTTTTTCAATCATTAATAATTAATTTAAAATCTTACTCCAAATTGCACGCCAATCATCAACTGTGCTTCTTCCTTTTTGATGCCTTGAAGCGAACCGACTGCTCCAATCAGAATGTAGTCTTTAAGTACATAGTTATAGGCTACTTTTCCATAAAATGGACGAAATGACCGACTTGTTTCGTTCTCGAAAATATTTGAAGACGCTCCATAGGTATTTTTGTAATCAATTCGCGTCCCCATATAACTAACGTACGAAATTCCGCCCCCAATAATAATCTGATGCTTTTTGAAAATTTCGTTATTAATAAAATCAAAAGGTTTTACATGCAACAAAAGGCTTATAGAGCTCATGTTTTCAGCCAGTGTGGTAAGTCGTTTTTCGTTGGGTGGTTTGGTTCCGTCGGATACGAAACTGCTCTCCGCATCTTTCCAAACGGCGTGAATACCGTAGCGAGGCACCATTGAGGCATAGCCAAAGGTGGGCGCCAGTTCAAAACCTTTAACAATGGGAATGCCTATGTCGAACGAAAAGTAATATCCTTCGAGCCAGCGATGTCCTATGGCTGCGCCGCCGCTCGACAAGCCTCCATTGGCTCTCATACTCCACCTTTTTTGCTGCGCAAACAATGCGCCGGTTAATGCTACCACTAACATTAAAAGAAACAGTCTTTTCCTTATCATAAAATAAAATTGTATTAATATTTTTTGTGCTATCCTTACTTGCCGTACCGACAAAGGCGGCTCGGCAGCAAATTAAATGCCACATTTTAATGACCGCGCAAAAGTAGTAATTTTTATTGAGAATGGAGAATGGGGAGTGGAGAATTAACCAATCTGCTTTTATTCTTTCATGCAAAGGGGGTAGGGGAGAGGCAAGAGTTGAAAATTTAGACCAATGTTGTTAGTCCTTATTTTCGTTAGCAATAACATGATGCCGTAGAGACGCGATTAAGGGAACCTCTAAAAACTCCAATTTCTTCGTTATGCTTCGGATGATAAAATGCTCATTTACGTTCATGTAAACTGCGCTTTTATCGCCTCGCAAGCCTCGAACTTTGAGTTTTTAGAGGTTCCCTTAATTATGTTTTTACAAAAACAAGCCGGCTACTCGTTTTGAACAGACGGCTTGTCAGTCATGCGAATCTATTTAAAATTCAAAGTTCCGAGTTCAATCTTGAACTCGGAACTTTGAATACAATGCAATTCTGTAGGGACAAAACCTCTTTGAATTGAGAATTACGAGGCTTTACACATAACTTTATTGTTCATCTTATTTTTTTTCGTATTTTGAAGATGTTAATGCGGAATAGTAGCCCTGTCGCACTTGCTATAAATTATACTTTTGCCGCAATTATTTACACACATCGAACACAAGGTATTGATACAATAAATTAAGCAGAAATGACTGACAGCAATACATATTTAGCGGTTGATTTGGGCGGCACAAAACTTCTGGTAGGCGAAGTAAATAAACGTGGTGAAGTGCTGAAACATAAAAAATATACAACGGGATATATCAATCAATCCACCGCATTCGCCATTATCAAGAAAGCGGTAAACGATTATATCAATGATGGATGGGCAACAGGCGCAGCGTCCGTAGCTATGGGAGTGGGATTGATTGGGCGAGTTGATAACACCGGTGGCGAATGGCTGCAAATAGACCCAAAACGCACCGAAGTAATATCATTGGCAAAAGAGCTGACCAAAACTTTCGGGATGCCATGCTACATCGACAACGACGTAAAAAGCGCTACCCGTGCCGAAAAACTGTGGGGATGCGGCGCAATATCGAACAACTACATTTATATAAATGCAGGTACGGGTATTGCTGCCGGTTTTGTTATCAATGGCGCTCTGGTCAGAGGCAGCCATTTCAATGCCGGCGAAGTGGGACATACCAACGTGGGCGTCAGTATTGGCATAAAGTGCGGCTGTGGCAGAATGGACTGCGTTGAACTGATAGCTTCCGGCATGGGATTCGACCGCTCGGCACGCCTTATGCAACAGCAATATACAACACGTTTGCATATTCCCGATGATAGCCAAAGGGTAGATGTCCGTGATGTGTACCGCCTCTATTCCGAAGGCGACGCGCTTTGCATTCAGCTGGTCGAGAATGCAGCCAAAGCCATTGCAAGTCTTATTATGAATCTGGTGCGCGTAAGTGACCCCGACACAGTAGTGCTGGGTGGAGGCATTGTTTCGTCAGGCTTTTTGCTCCCCAAAATTCAGTCGTACCTCAATCCATCCACCATGAGGTTTGTTACGAATGGCGTAGTGCTCACCAAGCTCAATCCCGATTTTATTGGACTTACAGGCGCAGGCGCTGTTGCCATGAACATGTAAAAAAAACAATTATTATAATATGAACACAAAAGTAACAATAGTAAAGGACGAAAAGCAGTTCGACACCACTGCCGCATGGCGGATAATAGGCTGCATGCTCGATAAGCCTTCGGCAGTGATAGGATTATCGACGGGACAAACAACAAAAAACATGCACCACATCGTAAGCGAAATTTATACAGCTTCACCATTCGATGTATCGGACATTACGCTCTTTGGGCTTGATGAGATAACAGGCGTTCCGCGCGACTACGATGGTGCATGTTATACGATGATTAAAACTCAAATTGCCGATGCACTGGGTATTTGCGACACAAACTTTATTATGCCCGCCACCTTGTCGGACAATTACGATGTAGAGTGTCGCAAATTTCAGTCGGAGCTGGAACGGCGAGGCGGAATAGACCTTCAAATTCTGGGACTTGGCACAAACGGACATCTTGGCTTTAACCAGCCCGGAACGCCATTTGAAAGTCAGACGTGGGTGTCGCGCATGGACGAAGCGCTCGAAACACGTGTGCGGAAAGAAACCGGAATCCTTAACGCCGAGCTTGGCGGACTGACGCTGGGCATCAAAAATATTATGCACGCCCGCCGAATTGTGCTTGCCGCTAAAGGCAAAAGCAAAGCTGCCATTGTAAAGCAAATGCTGTGCGGACCTGTAACAACCGATATACCCGCATCCATTCTGCAATTGCATCCCAACTGCGAGTTTCTGCTTGACGAGGCTGCCGCAGCGATGTTGTAAATTACGAATTGCAAATTAATAACTGATGCTGCACAATGGCTTGAAAAGCCGAATTTTGGCTCTGCCGATTTTCAATTCATAACCGTATGCTTCGCTTCGCTTGCATGCGGAAGCATATACGGAATCTTAGCCGTTTGTAAGGGCACGAACTTGCGTTTTCATATTAGTTTTTATGAATTATTATTAATTGAAAATTGACACGAACAATTAATCAATTATTCACAATTTAAAAATACAAATAAAGATGAATCAAAACAAACAGGTAAACTATGTAGGACCATTCATTACACTGGTCTTTCTTTTCTTTGTGGTTGGATTTTTAACCACAGCTAACGGGCAGTTTCAGGGACCACTTAAAGAAGCATTTCTGAAAGGCGCCGGCGACCTCAAAAACACTTTCGTAACATTAATCACCTTTTCGTGGTTTCTTGCCTACCCCCTTACCGGAGGAGTTGGCTCGGCGTGGGTTACAAAATATGGTTACAAGGGCACGCTCATTCGTTCCATATTTGTAATGATAGTTGGGTTGGCGGTATTTTTTCTTTCGTCGTGGTACACCGTACACTTTCCCGAATCAAGTGTAACGATTGCATCGGCAAACATACCGCTCGGATTTTTCATATTCCTTGCAGGGTCGTTTATCGTAGGTGCATCGGCAACCATCATGCAGGTAGTTATCAATCCCTACCTTTCGGCATGTTCGGTAAAAGGCACGCAGCCTATACAGAGGCTCGCAATAGGCGGTTCGTCCAATTCAATTGGCACTACCATTGCACCATTCTTTGTATCGGGAATCGTATTTGGCGGACTGGCAATGGACGACATAGCCGTGAGCCAGTTGCAGGCGCCCTTTCTTGCGCTTGTTGGCATCATGCTACTAATCGTGCTCATTCTTTTCAAACTCTCGCTGCCCGACATACAGGGCACCAAAGCCGAAGTTGGCGAAAAGCTGGAGCGAAGTGTATGGTCATTCAGTCATCTCACGCTTGGTGTGATAGCCATATTCTTTTATGTAGGCGTAGAAGTGTGCATTGGCGCAAACATCAACCTCTACGCCATTGAGCAAGAGCAGTTGCATGGAGCATTCTCCTTTTTCGGACTCACATCTCTCACTGTGTTCGGAATCAACTTTGCCATCCCCGCCCTGATGGCAACGCTATACTGGGGCGGAATGCTCATAGGGCGCCTTGTAGGAAGCTCGCTCAGCAAAATAGCGCCGCGCACTCAGCTCACCGTAACCACCATTTTGGCAGCAGCGCTTGGCATGATAGCGGTATTTACCAACAATCCATGGTTACTGGTAGCAGTCGGACTGTTTCATTCCATCATGTGGGGCGCCATTTTCACGCTTGCCACAGCACAGCTTGGCAAATACACCTCCATAGCATCGGGTGTATTTATGATAGGCGTAGTAGGCGGCGCAATTCTCCCACTTTTGCAGGGAATTTTTGCCGACGCAGCCGGTAGCTGGCGCTGGACGTGGAGTATTGTTATCTTTGGCGAACTCTTTATGCTTTACTATGCAATAGTTGGTTCACGCATCAAACAGTCGGCACAGTTCGATTACAAATAGCGATTATACAGCAAAGCATAATCAACCATCAAACCTGTCGGGGGCTTAAAATCCCGACAGGTTTTTTGTTGAAAACGGCATTTACACAGTGATTAATAAGTCATGTTACACAGTATTATTTTTATTAGCCTTGAAAAGGCTGAATATTGGCTCCGCCGATTTTCAATTCATAACCGTATGCAAATGTAGGGGCGGGTTTACCCGCCCAGCACAGCTTACGGGAAACAGACAACAGCACAGCTGCCCGCAAGGGCAGAACCTGTACTTTCACATCTGTTCTGCCCTTGCGGGCAGGGAGATACGAACGTCATTTTCCGCAGG
>JAITVO010000308.1 GCA_031285765.1 Cytophagaceae bacterium
CAACGCACTGTTGCCACATGCAACAACGCACTGCTGCCACATGCAACAACGCACTGCTGCCACATGCAACAACGCACTGCTGCCACATGCAGCAACGCACTGCTGCCGTATGCAGCAACGCACTACTACCGTATGCAGCAACGCACTGCTGCCGTATGCAGCGAACACTTACTACCGTATGCAGTTCCAATTACGAGTAACTTCTCTTTTAATCCTTAATTCATAATTGATTATCAGGCTTTCTCGAACTTAATGTCCGCTATTGCCTTGCACAGAGCAGGTGAAGAGATGAAAAGCGCCTGCGCACCCTTGATTTTACCAACGGTAAACTCCTCTGCCGTGTCCACGTCTTTGCTCGAAAAGGTGATGCGCAACGTACCGAGTTCGCCGAGACTGGCGCTTTTACCCATCAGCAGGTATTTCGGCATGTATAGCCCCTCCCAAACGCTCCCCCACAAGGGAGGGTTTAAAAGTCCCCCATTGGGGAATTTAGGGGGCTGACATTATCGAACAAATTAAATTCCGCGTTCTTTTTGATCTTTGAAATCTCAAAACCCGCCTTCGCATCTGCTGCGCCGGTTGAACAGCGGGAACGAAATATACACGCCTACAAAAGAAACCCAGTCGTTGTTATGAAGCGCTGTCCACTGGCTAAACTGATGAGGGTCGGACGGATTAACGATGTTGCCATATCCTACCACATCCAAATCGTCGGCAAACGTTTTGCGTACTGTCCATTCCAAGCCCAATCGCAACTTGCTTTTAATCTTCCATTTTACGCCTGCGCCAAATGGAAAGGAGAATGCAAAATGCGGAAGCTCCGAGTTGTTGCCATCGCCATCGGTGGCATACTTTGTATAAACAGTGGTTCCCAATCCCAATGATATGTAGGGCGTGAAGTCGGTTCCTTTTTTATAGGGATGGTCGAATGAGAAGAGGTTGAACTCGAATGTAGCTGATACATCGGTTACATTTCGTTTAAATTCGTAAATAACATTGGTTGCTTCGACGTCGGTTACATGGTGCAATAAAACGCCATCTTGTGGATAGCTTCCGCTGATTCCGCCCACCAGAAAAGTGCCACGAAATGCAAGCCTGTCGTTGGGTAGGTAGCGCAGCATTGCGCCGAAAGCAGAATGCACATTGTAAAACAGGCGCTGCGGGTTTAAATCTCCGTTGTACCACGATACTCCTACAAACGGACCACCTTCGAGCAATGTTTGCGAGTGTGTTTTCACACCAATGGCTACAAATGTTACCATTAAAAGGCAGATGATATGATTCTTGATGTGTTTCATTGTTGGAGAAACGAAATCTTTACAAAAATATTGTTCAGTTTCGATTATCTGCCCCCCACATTAATTTCGACCGTAAAGTGGAATAAAAGTTACGCCCTGTTGTTTCGGCAACCGAAATTGTAAACAGAGCTTTGCTGACGTGCAATTCGATTTCGTTATCAAGAACCTGACTGCGTGAGTCGAGTGAAGCCATGAATTTTCCACCCCGTCCTTCTACTTTCAGTGTCAGTTTTACATTATTGGGCACAACCATTGGGCGCACCGTTAAATTGTGCGGTGCAATGGGAGATATAATAAATTCGCGACACGAGGGATGCAGAATAGGTCCGCCCACACTTAGCGAATAGGCGGTTGAGCCTGTTGGGGTTGCAATAATTAAACCGTCAGCCCAGTAACTGTTCAGCAATCTGTCATCAAGATAGGCGTGAATGGTAATCATCGAAGAGCTGTCGCGCTTATGAATTGCAAGTTCATTCAGGGCAAAATTAATATCGCCAAAGTATGGATATTTTGTTTCGAGGTTCAGCAGTTCTACTTTTCGAATAAAATAACGACCGTTGAGTATTTCCGGCAAAACCTGCGGCAGTTCATTCATTGATATATCGGCAAGAAAGCCAAGACGTCCTGTGTTGATTCCTACAATGGGGATATTGCGGTTTCGGACAATTGTAACGGCGTCGAGAAAAGTGCCGTCGCCTCCAATGCTGAAAAAGAGATTACATTCGGGCAGATTGCTGTACGAATCGAACAGCGCTGCCGGCTTTGTAGCGATTCGCGCCTCTTCGGAAAGAAACTCGTAAAAAGGACGATAGATAAACGTTTGAACGCTGGTGCACTTTAAAAATTCGAAAAGAGAAACGCACTTTTCGTAAAATGGTTCTCCGAATCTTTTTCCAAAAACAGCAATTTTTAGCATGAGTAGATGTTATCAGGGTGTTGATTTATATTTACAGGGTGCAAATGTAGAAAAAAATATGCTGCAACGATGTTGAAGTTGTTCAAAAAGAACGCGGATGATGCGGAAAATAAAACAGAAATAATTCAACTCATTATATCAAATATTTTTCCTTCGCGGGCGAGTTCTGTTTGGGGGAATATTTTTTTTGCTTCGTCGGTAAACTGCGACAAATCTTTATAGCGCGAACTGAAATGACCTATTATCAATTTTTTCACCGATGCTTTAAATGCAATACATGCAGCATCTTCGGCTGTCGAATGTCCCGTTTTTTTTGCTATGTCAACCAAATCCGAAAGAAATGTCGCTTCGTGATAAAGTAAATCTACTTCTTTAATTGCGGGTATTATTGCTTCAGAATACTCGGTATCGGAACAATAAGCATACGAGCGCGAATGTGTGGCAGGCGTGGTGAGCCGATAATTCGCAACAATTTCGCCCGAATCTGAAATAAAATCGGCTCCCGCTTTAATATTTTGCAACTCCCGAATGGGAATATTGTAAAAGTCAATCATCTCTTTTCGTAAATGACGCGGCTTTTCTTTTTCGCGAAACAGAAAACCGCATGTTGGTATCCGGTGCAATAAAGGAATAGCGGTTACTGTCAGATGTTTGTCCTCGTAAATTACACTATTCGAGACGTTGTTGGTTGGATGATAAATAATTTTGTAATCCAAATTGGTGCAAAAATATTCAATTTGAGGTGTCAATACTTTTTCGAGTTCCGAATGTGCATAAAGATGCAAATCGGATTTTCGCCCAAGCAAATTATAGGTTGAAATCAGCCCTATCAAGCCAAAACAATGATCGCCATGCAAATGAGAAATAAAAATGTGGTTGATTTTCGAAAATTGTATTCGATTTTTTCTTAATTGCATTTGTGTACCTTCGCCGCAATCAATTAAAAAATAGCGTTCCGAAACATTTACTACTTGTGCGGCAGGGTGTCTTGCGGAGGTTGGAAGAGCAGAATTACAGCCGAGAATTGTTACAGAAAATGACATAACAGTAATTGAAAAAAATAGAGCCAATTAAATATGGGGAACTTCTAAAAAATAGATTTTTCGAGGCTTGCAACTGAAACAAAAGTGGGGTTTGCTAAAGTAAATGTGCATTTTGGCGAAAGAGCTTAACGATGAAAAATCAGTTTTTAGAAGTTCCCTATAAACAAAGGCTACCCTTTTGCAGGTAGCCTTTGCCTGTATTAAAAAACCAATAGAATAAATTAATTACTCTTTTGTTCTTCCTCTTTTCTTTTAATTGATATCCGCATCACTTCAATGCCGTCGTTGAGTGTGGGCGCTATGTTGAGCACGGTATCAAGTTGCGAAACCGAAATCAGCCTTTCAACGGCGGGTTGCAGTCCCGACAGCACAAATACGCCGTCGGCATTTTTACAGAGGCGATTGGCAACCAGTATGGCGCTTAATCCTGACGAGTCGCAGTACGTACACTTACCTAAATCCAAAAGAATGTTTTTTTCGCCGTTGCCCGACAGCAAAACGAGTTCCGACTTTAACGAAGGCGCAACGGTTGTATCTAATTTTTCTTTTTGAACCTTGACTAATATAAAATCACCCAGTTTATCAATCTTAAATTCCATCTGTTACCAATTAAAAGTTAATCTATTCTTCGGTGTTCTCACTTTTTACTTCAGCATCGTCGTTTTTTGCTTCGATGTCTTCACTATTTGCTTCAACTTCTTCAGTTTTTGCTTCGACATCCTTGCTTTTTGCTTCGCCCTTTGAAGCATCCATCTGGTCTTTCAATGCAGCCAGTTCTACAATGTCGCCAAGTGTAGTTTTTTCAAGGCTGTCCTTGATTTTCTTCACCTGCTTTTTGGTAGCAGCATCACTTTTAGCCTGCGCTTTTTTCGCATCCGAATCTTCGTATTTCTTTTCGTCTTCAAAAATGCGTGAGTGCGACAGAATAATCCGCTTTGCGCCCTTGTTGAACTCAATTACTTTAAACTGCAATTTCTCTTCGGCTTTAGCCTGCGTTCCATCTTCTTTTACAAGATGGCGAGGAGTTGCAAAACCTTCAACTCCGTATTGCAAGGCAATAACGGCGCCTTTGTCGAAAACATCAACGATGGTTCCTTCGTGAATAGAATCAACGGTAAAGATGGTTTCAAATACGTCCCACGGATTTTCTTCGAGTTGTTTGTGTCCAAGGCTCAAACGACGGTTATCTTTGTCGATTTCTAATACGATAACGTCAATTTCGTCACCAATAGCGGTAAATTCGGCAGGATGTTTGATTTTTTTCGTCCACGAAAGGTCAGAAATATGAATCAATCCGTCAATACCTTCTTCGATTTCAACAAAAACGCCAAAGTTTGTAAAGTTACGCACTTTTGCTTTATGGCTGCTGTTAACAGGATATTTTTCTTCAATTTTATCCCATGGGTCAGGATGCAACTGTTTGATGCCAAGCGACATTTTGCGTTCGTCGCGGTCAAGTGTCAAAATCTGTGCTTCTACCTCGTCGCCCACTTTCAAGAAGTCCTGCGCACTGCGTAAATGCTGCGACCACGACATTTCCGATACGTGAATCAAACCTTCAACTCCTTGTGCAATTTCGATGAAAGCACCATAATCAGCCATCACAACCACTTTGCCTTTAACGGAATCGCCTACTTTAAGGCTCTGGTCGAGCGCTTCCCACGGATGTGGCGTCAGCTGTTTCATACCTAAAGCAATACGCCGTTTTTCATCATCAAAATCGAGAATAACAACGTTTATTTTCTGGTCTAACTGCACAACTTCTTCGGGATGGCTTACTCTGCCCCACGAGAGGTCGGTGATGTGAATCAAGCCGTCAACTCCGCCAAGGTCGATAAATACGCCATAAGAGGTGATATTTTTAACAGTTCCTTCGAGTACCTGTCCTTTTTCGAGTTTAGAAATGATTTCTTTCTTTTGCTGTTCGAGTTCGGCTTCGATAAGCGCCTTGTGCGAAACAACAACATTTTTGAATTCGGGATTGATTTTAACCACTTTAAATTCCATGGTTTTGCCAACAAAAATATCGTAATCGCGAATCGGTTTTACATCAATTTGCGAGCCGGGCAGGAAAGCTTCAATTCCGAATACATCTACAATCATACCGCCTTTTGTGCGGCATTTGATAAATCCTTTAACAACTTCATCGTTTTCGAGCGCCGAGTTTACGCGGTCCCACGAGCGCAAAGCTCTTGCATTTTTATGTGAAAGTACCAGCTGTCCTTTTTTATCTTCCTGACTTTCAACATATATTTCAACGGTGTCGCCGACTTTGAGGTCGGGGTTGTAACGAAATTCGTTACGGCTCACAATTCCGTCCGATTTAAAGCCGATATTGATAACCACTTCTCTCTTGTTCATTGAGATAACGGTACCGTCAATCACTTCTTTTTCGGAAATAGTAGATAAAGTTTGGTTGTACATTTTTTCCAAATCTTCCCTTTTGGCTTTTACGCCCGCCACGTTGTCCGACTCAAAACTGTCCCAGTCAAAATCGTCATTCGAGGTTTCAACAATTGCTGCAGCAATCTTTTCTTCATTTTGGTCAACCGGAGTATTCATTGGCTCCAAGTTGTTTCTTTCTTGTTCAGTCATTAATTCTAAAATCAAAAACTATTGGTTAGACAATATATTTATTTAAAAAACGGCACAAAGGTAATTATTTTCCTGTTAGTAAACAAAATCGTGATGAATTTTTATGGTCAATATTGTATTTAGAACTCAAGTCAATTTAGTTTTCATATTACCACGAATTGAATATAAATAACTCATGTTACGCAGTATTACTTTTGATAGCCTTGAAAAGGCTGAATTTTAATAACCGTATGCAAATGTAGGGGCGGGGTTTGCCCGCCCAGCGCAGCTTACGGTAAACAGACAACAGCACAGCTGCCCGCAAGGGCAGAACCTGTACTTTCACATCTGTTCTGCCCTTGCGGGCAGGGAGATACGAACGTCATTTTCCGCAGGCAAC
>JAITVO010000169.1 GCA_031285765.1 Cytophagaceae bacterium
CAATATCTTGTTTTGCCTCTTTCTTACTCCAAATTTCCCAAAACTTTATTGTTGCACTGTCTGGTTTTATAGTTGGTTCATCAATTTGTACTCTTGTTGGTAACAAAGACGCATCACCAACAACTAACGCCTCGCCAATATCAAGTATTGGCAACATTTCCGTTAGTCCCGATAAATTGTCAGGCAATAATTTTTTAATTACAGATTGGTCTTCGACATTTGTTAAACGTAATGAAATAAAGTTATTGCATTGACTTAACACAGTACGATTAACCTCTGACGGTCTTTGACTGATAACAACTAAACTTACTCCGTATTTTCGTCCTTCTTTTGCAATACGCTCAAAACTCTTCAAACCGAGCTCGGAAGTTGCATCTTGATTTGTTCTTTCGGGAATATATAAATGTGCTTCATCGCATAAAAGAGCAATAGGGTGTTGTTTTTCTTTATTTGTCCATTGTTGAACAGCAAACACGATTCTCGCAACTAAACCAATTATGAGAGGCAAAACATCTGACGGAACTTCAGAGAAATCAATTATTTTTACTCCTGCTTTTTGGTCGCTTATCTCTGAACTACTCATCAATCGCTTACAAAAGTCATTCATCCAATCAATTTTCATTTCATCTTCGGAAATTTGAAATAAAAATCCCATTCGTTTGTCTTGTTGTTTAGCTTCTAACCGTTGGATAAAACGAGATAATTTTCCGTTAAAATCACCTGCTCTACCTGTTTTACTCCCAGTATCTACTCGTTCTGTATCCAGTCGTTTTAATTCATCAAGCACATTTCCTAAACTATACGGAATTGGGCTATCAATCGTTATATTATTCTCAAAGGTTGTATCACCTATGTCTTTTAAGAATTGTTCTTTTGCGACAAATACGTTTTTAGAAAATAACATTGCTTGGTTTGGTGCATTATTATCACTTCTATCAACTAACATCGCCATCATCTCTTCATAAGTTAGCAACCAATATGGCAATAGCAGAACATCGTTAGAAAGATTTTCTGTCTTTCCCAAATCAGACGGATTAGCGACTCTCAAATGCTGAATGCCATCCATGTTAAAATCTTTTCCGCTGTATTCGCCGTGAATATCAAATAAAACACAGTTTGCACTTGGCAGTTTGGCAATCTGTTCTATAAATTTGGCTACACACCAAGATTTACCAGAACCAGTACTGCCTACAATAACAGCATGTCGTTGAAACAGTTTATCACCATCTAAAAATGCCGTTGCATTAGCATCAATCGAATATTTCCCAATTGTTAAAGGCGTTTCATAGTCTTGGCTTGAAATAGTAGTCATGAATTTTGTCATATTTTCGCCGTCAACATGAAAACATTTGGCTTCAATTTCAGGAACAGTATCAAGATTTCGCTTGAAGACATTTTCCTTTGAGCCGCATTTATCCATTAAAGTACCAATTAAATTCACTTTAATGATATTTTCCGTAAACAATCCAAGAGGATATGTTTCTTCTTCGGTAGGTTTATCATCATCAGCAACCTTTCGTGTAATACGATTGATTATTCCAATCAAATGTTGTCCTGCTTTTGAACTTACGATTGCAACCAAATGATTTACCTGCAACTTGCGCAGTTTGTCAATGTCATCAACTTTAATGATTAAAGTGGCTGTATCTACACTAAATACAGTGCCAACTTCCGAATCTTCTTTGAATTGAAATATTGCCATAATCTTTTTATTTTATGAGATTTAGATATTCATCTAATTTCCAATAATTGACATTCTGTATTATTTGTTCTCCACTAAAAAGAGATGAATAAACTCGTGTATCCTTTTCATTTACCTGTTCAAACAAACAATAATTTTTGCAGTTATTGTTAATGATTGCAGCCTTTGTATTGGTAGTTAACTCTTTTGTAATAACAACTATTGGCTTGCCATTTTTTATTTGTGTGATAAGTTTCGGTTGAACATGAACATCATTAAAACCATAACCTACGCAAAGAATTGAGCGTGCGTTTATAATTTCGGCATCTGCTTCCGCAAATATCGTTCTGTAAGGTTCAAAATGAGTCATTGAATATTTTGTACTACCCGGCGTAACAATCGAAGGCGTATAATTATCAGGAATGGTTCTTCTCATTGGTAGATGACAATCTATATTGTTCTTACTAAACCAATCCAATGAACCGTGGACTTTCCACAAATTTACTTGTCCGGCAAAGCCTTTTGTTTGGGAAAAATTGTTTTTGTGAATATTCGTTGAAAAAATACCGTAATAAGTTTGGGAAAATCCATTGCAAATAAAAGCATTGGCAACACTTGCAGCATATTCTGCCAATCTATCATAATTGGTGGTAACTATTGTGAGTTTCCTTTGAGCCGTATTGAGTAGATATGTTATCAGTTCCGATAATGGTATTATCGAATTGTCTTGCAGAAGCTTTTCATAAAATTCAACATCTTTTTTATTTATAAAACTCCAAGTTTTGCAAACAATTTCATTAAGCACGGCATCTCTCAACTGTAATTTTAACAGGGTTGTTTCCAAATCATTGCTTTTCTCAAACTCTAATTTGAAACTGTCAAATTGCTCTTTATCCTCAGTCCCTGAAAATGTAATATTTTCTTTCAAATGTTTGCCAAGTTCGGACATTGAAGGAATGCCAAAAGGAATAGAAGCCCCACTCCCGAGAATAATAAGCGGAACTTGATTAGTCCAATCTTGGACTTTTTTTGTTAATTCTTCTAATGTTTTTTCATCCATATTTATTTCCCATAATATTCCTTTTGCAATACCTGCCGCTATTTGTTGCATTTGTGTGCCCCTACTGGCCTCTTTATGTGCATTGTCAATACTGTTATCCTAATACTTTCGACAAAGATACAACATTTTTTTGATTATCATTAAAAAAGTTTTCAACAATTTTTTTTGTGTGATTATTTTCACTTTCCATTTCTCCACTAATCAAGAAAAAACCTGCAGCGGAGCGAGAGCGGAGACACAGCGGAGGAAGAGCGCAGCTACCCTCCATGAAAAACGGTGCTTTTTTCTGGCGTTTTTTTGTACTTTTCAGTTTTCATTATTTTTCGTATCTTTGCATCTTAATTCATAAGTCAAAACATCATGAAAAAAATCATCAACACAGAACATGCGCCGAAAGCAATCGGCCCATACAGTCAAGCCATTGAGGCTAACGGAACATTGTATATTTCCGGGCAACTTCCCGTAAATCCGGCTACCGGACAAATCGTTGAGGGCGGTATTGCCGAACAAACCGAACAAGTTTTGAAAAATATCGAAGCTATTTTGAAAGAAGCCGGGTATACGTTTGAAAACGTTGTGAAATCCACTTGTTTGTTAAGCACAATGGATAGTTTTGCAGGAATGAATGACGTTTATGGCAAATATTATGTAGTGAATCCGCCTGCACGAGCAGCGTATGCCGTACAGAAACTTCCGCTGGGGGTGATGGTGGAGATTGAAACGATTGCTGTGAAATAAATAGGGGTAAAAGGTTAACGGTTAAAGGTAAATGTTTTATTGTAAATTTTTAACCTTTAACCCTTTACCTTTGCCCTTTGACCCTTATTATGATCCCAAAGGATACTGCCCAAACCATCATCGAAGCCGCCCGAATTGAGGAGGTTGTCGGTGAATTTGTATCGCTCAAACGACGCGGTGTGAATTTGCTTGGGTTGTGTCCGTTTCACAACGAAAAAACACCGTCGTTCAATGT
>JAITVO010000176.1 GCA_031285765.1 Cytophagaceae bacterium
TAAAAACTCCAATTTCTTCGTTATGCTTCGGACGATAAAATGCTCATTTACGTTCATGTAAACTGCGCTTTTATCGCCTCGCAAGCCTCGAACTTTGAGTTTTTAGAGGTTCCCTTAAGTAGCTGTTCATATTTATTTCGCATATAAACAACCGCTATATTTTGGTTATAAGCAATAAGTATATACTGTTTATACTCAAACAAAAATGGTTTGCAAATAATATATGATTCCAGTTTTAACTGTTCAGTTTTATTTATTGACAAGGGGATTAATCCCCTTGTTGCTTTTATTCGCAAATCTATTCTGTTTGAGTATAATTATGAACAGTTACTTATTTTTAGAACTTATATCCCGTCCATCCAAAAATGCTACTGTCGCATCCATTATTGTTACCTCCAACAACAATATTTTGGTAAGCATCGTCGCCAAACTTTGTAGCAGTAGCTGGCGGTTCGCTTGTCAGCGCATTGGTTATGCTGATGTTTGATGCAATATTGCCATTGCCCTTCGAGTCGGTCATATCAACAACTGCGCCCGACGTCTTTACTGTACCGCTACCCTTCACCAGCGCGTTGATGATAGTGGCTTTGGCTCCACGGCGCACCTTGAGTACATTGTTTAGGTCGGTTGAGTTGAGGTCAACAGTCATGTTGCGAATGGTGAAATCGCTCTGCCCTGTATGCTCAGGAAAGTTGCCGTCGAAGTTACCGTCGGCTTCCACACCGCTGGGGTCGCTTTCCGAACTTGCAAAACCTGTTTGCCACACGCCGTAGCAGTTTTCGAGCGTTCCGTTCCAGCCGTAGGTCATGTCGAACATGTCGTCGTCGGAGTTTACTACCAGCAGGTTTTTAACGCTTACGCTTCCGCCAAAAAACTCAATGCCATCGTCGGCTCCATTTGGTATGTAAACGTTTTCGATGCGCGTGCCGCTTCCAACTCCATTCAGTGTAAGACCGTTGTGTTCCACATCGGCGCTGTTGCGAGCGCCTGTGTATTCGAGCTTCAGGTAGGTGATAACACCCGAATTGTCGGCTGCATTGCTGCCACCGTACTCGTAGTCCGAGTTAATTTCGGTGGTAGCCGTACCTTCACCTGCAAGAGGAGCACGTCCGTTCACAATCAAACCGCCCCAGTCTTCGGTAGCAGGCGAACTCTCGCCCGATGTCATTACAACAGGCTTATCCGCAGTTCCGTTCACATTAATTTTGCCGCCCTGCAATACAAGGATGTACTTGTCGAACCCCTTTTGCGCCTTAATTACCGTCCCTGCGGGAATGTTCAACTCGCCGCCGTCCTTAATAATAAGGGGTGCAGTGAGTTTGTAGGTAGTGTAGGCGTTCAATGTCCGAACGTCGGCAATTTCGCCCTTCAGCTCGTCGCTTTCCGTAACCGTTGGTTCGTCAACAGGCTCGTTGCCATTACACGATGTTAATACCATTGCACCAAGTGCAACCATCATTACAATACTAAAAAATAACCTTTTCATCTTTAAAATACTTAGTTTAGAAAAAAAAACAATTAGTGAATATTTATAAATCAATGTTGATTCCAATGCTCATGCCCTGCCCCTTGCGGAACTCGTTCAGTGTTACCGTTTCGCCCTGCGAACTTTGGCGCGTTAGCCTGTACGCAGGATTGGTGATGTTCGATACTTTGGCTTTCGCCAAAAGGCGGCGGCTCAACCTGTACGATACTGCAAAGTCGAGCGTTGCAACACTTTGCTCAATAATGTCGTTAAATCCGCCTGCACCAATGGTATGAATACGGTTGCTGAAGCAGTTGAACACAAAGGCAGCGGTGAAGTTACGCTCGTCTTTGGTATAGCTGTACGACACATCGGCGTTGGCAATAAATGGCGATGCGCCTTCGAGACGGCTGTTGCGTGCTTCGGTATTGCGAATATTGAGCAGCAATGAGGTGTAAATGTACGACGCATTTAATCCAACCGAAAAACGAGTGCTGCTGCCGCCCTGCGCATTAATGCGGTTCAAAATGTTTCGACGCGCTTCCAGTTCTACGCCTCCCACTGTGGCATGGTCTGCAATATTGTTGTAGGTGAGCAAACCAGCCGAGTTGCCCTCGTCAACGCGACCAATGGGGTTTTTAATATACTTTGCAAATCCCGTAAGCGAAATCAGTTCGCCAGCGGCAATGTAACAGTCCCACTTCAGGTCAATATTATAGTTGTCCGATGGCTCAATGTTGGGGTTACCCTGACTTGCAAACGAAATGTTTACATACTGATAAGGTGAAATCTCTTTCGACTGCGGCAGCGTGTAGGTTTTGCCAACCCCCAGCCGCAGGGTGTTTACTCCGTTAATGTCGTATTTAAGATTAATGCTTGGCAGATAAAAATTGCGGCGGATGCTTTTGTTGCCTGCCGCCGTGTGCTGCACATGGTAGTCGATGGTCATATCCACCATGTCGCTCCTGAAACCTGCATTTGCCGCAAGCGCAGGCAACAGTTGGTACGATGCTTCGCCAAACACCGAGTGGGTGCGCTTTGTTACGTGATACGTGTTGGGTAATCCTGTGGACATGCGAAACTGTTTGTTGTCAAGGTTCGCTTGGTTATACATATCGTCGAGCCTCACCTCTTCAACATTAAACATCCCGCTTAAAGCGGAAAAGTTATATTCAACAGCCTCAAAGTTATTGTCCGAGAATCGTCCGCTGTAACCCGCTTTCAACGATGAGTTGTCCGAGCTTCCATCTTTCAGCCGGTATGTCAGCGCTGCTTTAACAGTGATGTCGCCGTCGGTCAGCGCCGAAAAAAATCGCTGCTGACGGTTGCTCTTGGTGAGTGAGTAACTGCCATCCTGCTGCCTCGAGAAGTTATTGGCGCGTCTGTCAGGCTCGTTTCCCTTTACTGTGCTGTACGATGCACCTGCATCCAAATTCAATCGTTCCGCAAGTTTAAAGTCCGTCGAAAGTTGATTTACCAGCAAAAGGTTGTCGTTAATTTGCTGACGGTGCAGCGTACCAATGTAATCGGGGCTGTCCTGATAGGTTTCGCCGTTATATCCGCTGTATTCGCCTGCATATCGATTAACTGCATGAACAAGCATAAAGTTGTACTGCAAATGGTGGCTGCCGCCAATGGTATAAATGGCGTTGGCAAACACAAGCTGACTGACGTCCTGCGAGTATTTGCGCCCTGTTTGATTTTGCCACACCACGCCCGCAGTGTTCGAGTTGCGAATAGTTTCTTCGGTATATGAATAGTTACTGCTGTGCGAAGCCGACACAAAGAACGAGAGCGGATTGGCATTAGCGCCTGTTTTGTACAACTTTCCGCCCGATATGCCATAACTGTGATTCATGGCAAAAGGTACAGCAGCAGGGTCGAGGCTGTTCACAAAATTGTAACTGTTGGCTGATGGCTGCGCAGTATTGGCAAGCCCAAAATAGTTTGCGCCGTCGGGAGTAATAAAGTCGGCGTCCATCACCGACGTATTCACTCCTCCCGAAACATCGAAACTCAAAGCATTGTCGCCCGCCAGCTCCTTTGAGGTAATGTTTACAATCGCGCCGCCCGCGTCGGAATAGTCGCGTCCGCTAAAAGCCTTGCTTACGCTGATGTTCTGTATAATATCGGTACCAAAAAACTCAAGCGCAATATTTTTATATTCGGGGTCTTCTGATGGAATAGGAAACCCGTTGAGCAGCGTAGCATTGTAACGGTCGCCAAGTCCGCGCACAAATACATTCTTCACTCCCTCCTGATGCGAAATGCCAGACACCTGCGCCACAGCTGCCCGTGCATCGCCAATACCCTTGCGCGAAAGTTCGCGAGCGCCCGCTGCCTGTATCGAAACCAGCGATTGCCGCTGCTCCATTATCAGTACGCTTTCGCTTTCGCGATTGGCACGGGCTACCACTTTCACGGTTTCGAGCACCAGTCCGTCGGCTGTCAGCAACAGTTCAATTTCGGTATCCTTCCCGTTTTCAATCACCACGCCTGTTTTCTTGAGCGTTTCGTATCCGATGTACGACACCACCACTGTGTAAGTACCGGCAGGAAGATTATTGATAACAAAATCGCCCTCCAATCCAGCAGCCGTTCCGTTGGCGCTGCCCTCAATCACCACCGATGCGCCTATACAGGGCTCATTGGTTTCGGCGTCGCGCACTTTTCCTTTCAGCGCTTTCTTATCATTATCGGCAAACGCACCTGCCGCAAAAAACAGATAAACAAATAAAATAACAGTCAACCTTAATAGCATATTTCTTGTAATAATTTTTCGGTGCAAAATACGCTGCTTAATATTACATGGCTGTTACATCATTAATAAGTAACGGTTAAAAAGATACGGGCATCCGTAGGGGCAGGGTTGTGCCTTTCGCTTCAACATGCACAATACGCCCGTGTCCTTTACATAATTTATAGGAAACCTCTAAAAACTCCAATTTCTTCGTTATGCTTCGGACGATAAAATGCTCATTTACCTTCATGTAAACTGCGCTTTTATCGCCTCGCAAGCCTCGAACTTTGAGTTTTTAGAGGTTCCATATAGCAATTGAAAAATCAAAACCGCAGGTTGAGGGACTGGAAGCCAAAAATAAAAAGGTCCCAACATGGGTATGTTGGGTTTGGCTTATTGCGATAAGTAGCTCAACAGAATTAATTTAAATGATGTTTTTCCGGTTTCATATACGTTATACCAATGCTAACGGCAAC
>JAITVO010000165.1 GCA_031285765.1 Cytophagaceae bacterium
AGCAAAATACCTCTTTGGCTAAATCTCCGACTCGGACAGTGCCTACACAAACAGCTCATTTGTTCGCCTCTTTATTGGCATATGTCAAATTGGAACGATTAAAATTTGTTCACAACTTAAATCACTTTGCCCTCAAGGCTAAGGTATATTTGGCAGCAATCAAGATGGCTTGGAAAGAACTCAAGACAATGAAAAATTATTCTTTTGCGTAACATGAGTGAATAATACGGTGATATATTAAATTAACAATGCCGAAGAAAGATTATAAAAACTTGCAGCAGATACCGCCTGAAAAAAGAAAAGGTATGCACAAATATACTTCAAGCCCCGCAGGGGCGACTCAATAAACGTGAAGTTCCGTTTCTGTGGGACTTTATGTGTTTTACATAATGTCAATCAATCACAAAAATCAAATAAATCGCGGTTCAGACAATTTTAAGAATCTTGTTCATCTTAATAAGATCGTGGTTTAAGACGGTTTGCTATAAACTTTCATCGCAACTTATTACGGTGGTAATAGGGTGCAACTTTCCAGCAAAACAGCGTGATGGAAACCAGCGACAAACATCCACCAAGTAAATAAGCGCTCTGGAAATTCCACATCTCGGCAATAGAGCCGCCGAGCACCAATCCCAAACCTATTCCTACGTCCCACGACGTAAGATAGGTAGAAGTTGCTGTTCCGCGTCGGTTGTGCGGCGCAAGATTAACAAACATGGTGTTGAAAGCCGGAAACATGGTACCAAAACCAATACCGAGAAACAGCGCTATTCCGAAAAATACAATCGTACCAACCTCCGGATTCCATGCTGTCAGCGACGCACATCCCGAAAGGACGAAAAAACCAAAACATACAATAGCAATTCCCAAAGCAATAACTTGAGTAACTCGCCCCTTATCAACCTGTTTACCCGAAAAAAGTCGCGAAACAGCCATGCCAATTGCCTGCATCGTAAAAAAGAGTCCCATGCCACCTGTTATACCAATAGACTGTCCATACATGGCGACATAAGTAACGGTCATGCCGTAAGGAATCGACAGCAGTAGCAGTACAACTCCTGAAGGAATGCCTTTGAGCAGAATAAATCGGTCAAGCGAAATCGGTTCATGTGATACTGGTTGTTTTGCAGGCGTTTTTACAAGTATTGCAGTAATAAATCCAAGCACGCACGAGGAGAGCGCTGCAATAAAGATTACATTGAAAGAGTATTGTTCGTGAAGAAGCAGTCCTGTCATGGGCCCCACAGCCATTGCAATGTTATTGGCAAGTCCGTAATAACCGAGCCCTTCGCCACGCCTTGCTGACGGCATAATGTCGATTACAATAGTATTACCCGAAACGGTTACCATTCCAAACGAAAAACCGTGAATAATACGCATCAGGGTAAACACCAGCAATGTGCCGGCAAACATGTAGCCCGCAAATACTGTCATAAAAACAAAAAAGGCAAGCAAATAGAGCGGTTTGCGGGCAAAAGTATCGAGCAAATAACCCGAAAAGGGACGTATGGAGAGGGTTGCAACTGTGTAGCACGACAGGATGATGCCTGTGAGACCTTTCCCTGTCGCGAAAACTTCGCTCAAATAGAAAGGGAAAACCGGCAACAGCAAGTAAAATGCAAAACTCAGCAAGAAATTAGCTGCAATAATAAAAAAATAGCTCGAAGTGAGTAATCGTTCTTTTTTCATTTCAAAAATTTCGCGCAAAGGTAGGCAAACTACTCTGCACGTGTTTTTTTGTTACAGCTATTTAACGATTTTAGCATTTTTACACCTTGCAATATGCATTTGTTGCCGCAGATAGAAAGTTAAATGATTATTCGCAAAATTACCTCTATAATTAACTCATTTTACGCAGTATTACTAATTTACATTAACACCTGACGGCATTATAAAAAAATGCTGCGTAATATGAGTTAATTACTGATATTAATACAGTTGCCTTAAAAAGGCTTAGCTTTGGCTCCGCCGATTTTCAATTCAAGCCAATGCGTAACATGAGTTATTAATTGTGTTCAATGTTTATATTATATACAGATAGCATTCATGTAAACTTCGCTATGTATTATCCACAGATTGCACAAATTAACACATGTTTTTTTCGCTTATCTATGAAAATATGTGTAATATGTCGGCTGGAGTTTAAAAGTAAGTAAAACATCCTTTAATTTCGGTAAACTCACAAAGCGTTTCGGCAAACTCGCGAAGTATTATCAAAAACTTACCAAAAACTCAAATTATATCACGGGATTTTTAGAGAAAAGAATTTATTTTTTATTCGATGATTGCATCTTGTAACCGTAAAAACAATAGAATTTTGAAGCGCTTGCTCTGGTTTCTACTTTAAAAAAGTATATGGATAACAATTTTTTTGTACTTTTAGCCCCTCAAATAAATACCGTTTTATATTATAAATTACTTATCTACTATGTTATACAAACGAATATTACTGAAATTAAGCGGTGAATCACTGATGGGCGAACAGGGCTACGGGATTGATTCTGCGCGACTGAAAGATTATGCTGAACAGATTGCCGAAATTTCCCGAATGGGCGTACAAACAGGCATTGTGATAGGCGGCGGAAATATTTTTCGCGGATTGAGCGGCGCTTCAAAAGGTTTCGACCGCTATAAGGGCGACCAGATGGGGATGCTGGCAACGGTTATCAACAGTTTGGCGCTGGCGTCGGCTTTGGAAGACGAAGGCGTAAAAGCAAGAGTTTTAACAGCTATCCGCATGGAACCGATTGGCGAATTTTACTCGAAATCAAAAGCCGTTGAATTGTTAAACAGCGGCGAAGTAGTGATATTTTCGGCAGGAACGGGTAATCCCTATTTTACCACCGATACTGGTTCGTCGTTGCGCGGAATTGAAATTGAAGCCGATGTGATGCTCAAAGGCACGCGCGTAGATGGCGTTTATAATGCCGACCCCGAAAAAGACCCTGCGGCTGTGAAGTTCGACACCATCACATTCGACGAAATTTATAACAAAGGTTTAAAAGTAATGGACCTTACGGCAACCACCATGTGCAAAGAAAACAATTTACCAATTCTGGTTTTTAATATGGATGTAAAAGGAAATCTGAAAAAGGTGCTGTTGGGCGAAAAAATTGGAACGCTGGTACATTGTTGAATTAAGGAATGTAGAAATTAAGAAATGTGGAGCGATGTAATTTATACTCAAACAGAATTGATTTGCGAATAAAAGCAACAAGAGGATTAATCCCCTTGTCAATAAATAAAAATGAACAGCTAAAAACTAGAATCCACTGTTATTTGCAAACCATTTTTGTTTGAGTATAATATTCAATTCGCGAAGTAGATAAATGAACACAGAGAAAAATACTTTTACGAAAATGGAACGACTGTGCAGTCGCAAACAGATTGAACAACTGTTTGCCGAAGGCAAGTCGGTTTCCGCATTTCCTTTCAGGATGCAGTATCTGTTAATTGAATTTTCGGACGATATTCCTTCCAAAGTATTGTTTTCCATTCCTAAAAAGCGATTTAAGAGGGCGGTGAAACGAAATTTGATTCGGCGACGGGCAAAAGAGGCATTCAGATTGAATAAACAGTTGTTGTATCAGAATATTCCGGAAGGAAGTATGTGTTTGCTGGCATTTATTTATGTGGACAATCAGATTCATTCGTACGAATCCATCCAAAATGGCATCCTTAAGGCATTCGAAAAATTACACGAAAAAGAATTGAGAATCGACAGCTAACTGTTAATTACTGATGGTGCATACTAATTTTTGACACTTTTAGGAACGGGTGATAATAAGGACAAAATAAAAACAGTTTTCCCAAATTAAAAGAGAAAGAATAGTATTAAAAAAACATCCTCCCAACTTGAGAAAATTATCAATTCAAATGATAACACCTCCATTTTTAAAAAAAAATTCATTGGTCGGATTGGTTTCGCCTGCCGCCGGCATCAACGCTTCGGTTATTGAAAACGCAGTAACATATCTTGAAACACGAGGTTTCAGAACAATTGTCGCCCCTCATGCAGCCGATGTATTTCGGCAGTTTGCATCAACCGACAAGCATCGAGCCGACGATTTGCAGGCAATGCTCAATAATTCCGATGTCGAAGCCATCTGGTGTACACGCGGAGGTTATGGCGCCATCCGTCTGCTTGATATGCTCAACTTCTCCTGTTTAAAAAAGCAACCGAAATGGCTTATTGGGTTCAGTGATATTACAGCGCTTCATGCGGCGTTTCGGCGCGAAGGCATTGCATCAATACACGGCGCTATGTGCAAAAATCTGAAAGACTATGACGCCGCATATTGTGGCATGAATGCGCTGTGGCAACTTTTAGCAGGAAATGTTTCTGAATACAAAGTCCCATGCCATCCATTCAATCGCGATGGAATGGCAAAAGGAACGCTCGTTGGTGGCAATCTCACACTTTTGTGCGCATTGCAAGGTTCGGAATACGATTTTGACCCCACAGGTAAAATACTTTTTATTGAAGAAGTAGGCGAATATCTTTATCGGCTCGACAGGATGATGCAAAGCCTGAAAGTTGCTGGAAAGTTAGCCCGACTGTCGGGTTTGATTGTTGGCGGCATGAGTGATATGTTCGACAATGAAACTCCTTTCGCGCAGTCGGCTTACGACGTTATTGCCGATGCAGTTTCGTCGTACAGTTACCCTGTTTTGTTCGATTTTCCTGCAGGACATCTCGAAACAAACATGCCGCTTATGTTGGGTGCCGAAATCAGGATGGAAATAAATGGTAATAATGGTTCTACAATTAGCTGGCTGCGGTAAAATAATTTTTAAATGAATGCTATAATATATTCACTTGAAAAGTATATCTTTGCAAATTGTAAAAATCGTTGCTAAGCAAGGTTGAATGTATTCTCAAATAACCAATATCATGTCTAAGTCAATCCCAATTATTGTTCTTATCCTTCTTTTTGTTGGAGGAACACTTGCTATATCTGCACAAAATGACACTGAGATGATTAATCAGCCTGTTGTTGATACAGATAAAAGCACAGTAAACAAATTCACTTACAAAAGTTTGATAATTCCAGCAACGCTAATATCCTACGGCGTATTGACAAGAAATAGCGAGCGGCTGGTTCAGTTTGATTATGATGTGAGAGGATTTGCCCAACAACGTACTAATTTCACAACACAAGTTGACGATTTTTTGCAATATACACCCTCTGCTGCGGTTTTTGCGCTCGATTGGTGCGGGGTAAAAGCCAAAAACAGCTTTCGCGACAGGTTTATCGTTATGGCAACCTCTGCTCTGATTATGGGGGGTACGGTTTATATTACCAAAACATCGACCAAAGTGTTGCGCCCCGACGGAAGTACCCGAAATTCGTTTCCATCGGGACACACAGCAACTGCTTTTACGGGCGCACACGTTCTTTTCAAGGAATACAAAGAGGTTTCGCCATGGATTGGCGTCGCAGGTTATGCGGCAGCAACAGTAACAGGGATGATGCGTATAACCAACCGGCGGCATTGGGCAAGCGACATAATTACAGGTGCAGGCGTTGGTATCTTTAGCGTAGAATTAGGATATTTGCTGCTTCCATTGTTTCACAGTATTTTTGATATAAATGCAAAACGCAGTATCGTTATTGTTCCATCTGTTGGCAGCGGGCAAATGAGTATTGTTATGAGTTGCGCATTTTAGTAAACTTGGGGCAAATATTCTGAATTTACTTTTATACAATAAACCTCTTCGGCGTCAACACATTGAAAGTACATAAATGAGGAATACTTGCATGGTTTGATTATCATACCTCAACCAGAAAACTCAAGGGTATTAACACTAAAATCAAAACAATAAAAAGGCAAGCCTATGGATACAGATATCAAAGATTCTTTGAACTAAAAATTTTGCTGATGCACAAGAAAAGCCACGCATTTGTTGGATGAGCCTATTTTTGATGTCAAAGAAATGATGAATATGGTAAATTACATGAAAAATATTTTTTTTGACCAAAATATTCGGCGTAAGCAACTGTTTTTTTTAAAAAGACCATATATTTGACGGCTGAAATTCGACAGTTTTCATTTGAAAGATACACAAAAGTATGAATATCTATAAATTTGGCGGCGCATCGGTTAAAGACGTTGCAGGCGTACGCAATATGCTTTCCATCGTAAACAAAAATCGTGAACAGTTGATTGTGGTTGTATCGGCTATGGGAAAAACTACCAACGCTATGGAATTAATTATGGACGCCTATTTCAACAACGACCGCCAAAGTTGTATGGCAAAACTTGCTGAAGTAAAAGACTATCATTGCACAATTGTTCACGAACTTTTTGGCAATGCGAATGGTTCGTCACGACTGAACGAACAGCTTGCAAAGCTGAAAGAACAACTCATCTGTGAGCCGTCGATGCACTACGACTACGAGTACGACCGCATTGTTTCATTTGGTGAACTGATGTCCACAGCAATTATTGCCGACTTTTTTGCAAAGGAACAGTTGAACTGTAAATGGATGGATATTCGGATGCTGCTCAAAACCGATTCGCTTTACCGCGACGCCAATGTAGAATGGGATTTAACACAACAGCTGATGCAAAAAAACTTTACATTTACCGATGTCGATATTTATCTCACGCAGGGTTTTTTGGGTGGCACGCTGAACAATATGACTACAACGCTTGGACGCGAAGGCTCGGACTACACCGCAGCCATCATTGGCTATGCTATGGGCGCTCAAAATGTTACCATCTGGAAAGACGTGCCCGGAGTTTTAAACGCCGACCCGCGTCGGTATGTCAACGCGCAAAAAATCGGAGAACTTTCGTACATGGAAGCCATTGAGCTTACTTATTACGGGGCGCAGGTTATTCATCCCAAAACATTAAAACCACTTCAAAATAAAGGAATACCGCTCTATGTAAAATCGTTTGTTGAGCCCGAACTGCCCGGCACGGTTATCCAGTCGTCGAAAAACAGCAACAGTTTACTCCCTGTTTTTATTCATAAAGACAATCAGGTGTTTGTAACCGTTTCGCCGCGCGACTACTCCTTTATTATGGACGACCGCCTAATTGATGTAATATCGCTTTTTCGTCAGTATCGAATAAAGATGAATCTGATGCAGAACTCGGCGCTGAACTTCTCGGCGTGTTTCGATAAAAACCGCTCAACCGAAAAACTTTTTGAGCAATTGAACAACGATTTTTTTGTACGATACAACGACGACGTGGAATTGATTACCATACGCAACTATACACCCGAAACAATCGAAGATGTTGCAAAAGGGCGAATTGTTATTGATTCGCAAATAACACGGAAAGTTGCACGATTTGTGCTGAAATAAAAATGCGATGCAAAATTTGCTATACTTGCAAGTTTCTGTATCTTTGCACCACGAAATATAATTTACATAACGCTGATAATAAAAAACGATTAAATTATGGAACCTATTATTTTAGCTTACATAGGTATTGGTCTGATGGTTGGACTGTCGGGAATTGGAAGTGCTTACGGCGTAACCATCACAGGTAACGCCGCAGTTGGTGCATTAAAAAAGAATCCCGACGCATTTGGTAATTACATTGTACTGAGTGCGCTGCCCGGAACTCAGGGACTTTACGGCTTTCTCGGCTTTTTCCTGTTTCAGGGGCATTTGGTTGCCGACATGACGTGGGGAGCTGCTGCTGCTGTATTTGGCGGTTCAATAGCTTTGGCATTAACAGGGTTGGTTACCGCCATCCGTCAGGGGCAGGTTTGCGCCAACGGTATTGCCGGTATCGGTTCAGGCTACGATGTGTTCGGAAAAACGCTGATACTGGCAGTATTCCCCGAACTGTATGCCATTGTGTCCGTTGCCGCAGTATTTCTGATTAACGGAATGGTTGGATAGTTGACGAAGTTTTTGAACGCGGATAACACAATTTTCGCAGATTAATCTATGAACGATAATAAAGTGTTATCTGTGTTATCCGCTTTCCTTATTGATACCAAACCTTATTTACAAATAAAACGACCTCAATAAAAAAACAGATTTTTTCTCAAAAAAGTCTTGCAAGGAGGGTGCCTTATCACCCGTGAATGAAATAAATCGAAATCTATAACACGAGCAGTTACTGCAAGAACAATAGATGAAAACAAAAAATTTAGAGTTAAGAATTGAAAAAGACTCAAAGAATTTTGAGAAGTCGGAGATTCTCACTTTCTTTGCACCGATTTTCTGTGATAAAATTCGTACAATTTGAGTTTTCACAGATTAAAAACAAATAATTATCTCATGACAATTGAAAAAAATAAATTTGTATCGCTCACATACAAACTAAAAGGCTCCGATGGCGAACTGATAGAAGAAACCGACAGCAACCAGCCGCTCGAATTTGTCTTTGGCACAGGGCGCATGATTCCAATGTTTGAACAGAAACTCTGTGGTTTAAAGCAAGGCGACAGTTTCGATTTCAGCCTTCAACCCGAAGAAGCGTATGGTGAAAGAAACGAAGAAGCAGTAGTAGAATTGCCTATGCACCTGTTTGAGATTGACGGCGTTATCGACGACGAGATGCTCACGCCCGGCAATGTGCTTCCCATGCAGAACACGCACGGTGACCGCATGGACGGACTTGTACTCGAAGTTAAAGACAATACTGTTATGATTGATTTTAACCTTCCGCTTGCCGGTGAAACCCTTTTCTTTTCGGGTTCGGTACTCGAAGTACGCGATGCAACCAACGACGAAATGAATGATTCGTGCAACGGCGGCTGCGATGGTGGATGCAGCGGCGGTTGTGGCTGTGGCTGTTAAAACTTTTTTCTCTCTCATATTTGATGGAAGACGGACTCCGACAAGCAGTTCGTCTTTTTTTAGTCTTGAACCACAATCAATGAATTTATACTCAAACAAAAATGGTTTGCAAATAACAGAGGATTCCAGTTTTAACTGTTCAGTTTTATTTATTGACAAGGGGATTAATCCCCTTGTTGCTTTTATTCGCAAATCAATTCTG
>JAITVO010000216.1 GCA_031285765.1 Cytophagaceae bacterium
AAATATCTGATTGATAACAATTACATTGATTGTGTCATTCAACTACCGGCTAATCTTTTTTTCGGGACAAGTATCGCTACCTGCATCATCGTCCTAAAAAAATCGAAGACCGACAACGCCACGCTATTTATTGATGCTTCCGCCGAATCGGTGCACAGTGGCAACAAGGAAAAACTGACAGCCGGAAATATTGATAAAATTCTCAATACATTTGTTGAGCGAACCGACAAGGCACATTTTGCCCGGCTTGTCCCCAATGCCGACATAGCCGCTAACGATTATAACATAGCTGTTTCTTCGTATGTAGAGCAGGAAGATACACGGGAAGTAATAGATATTACCGAACTAAATGCAAAGATTGCCGAAATTGTAGAGCGTGAAGACGAATTGCGGAAAGCGATAGACAGCATTGTTGTAGATTTGGAAGGAGAAAATAGATGAATAAGCAATTTTATCTATTATTCAGCGATACTATAATTCCGCAGACAGTGTCTGCGAAATTGAGAGATTGGAAAGTGCCGACACTGTCGGCAGAATCTAACGCCGTCAAAAATCAAAAAGGGCAGACACTGCCTGCCGAATCAGTGGTAATGATCATTTTCGTGAGGTCACGAAAATGGTCGAACTTGGCAGTGATGAATAAAAATTCTTCTGTCACACAAACCTTTTATGCGATGAAAGGAGGTAGCCATGGTTAACAAAATATCGATCCGTTTTTTCAATGACCGAGAAGTACGTGCCATTTGGGATGAAGTCGATAATAAATGGTATTTTTCAGTCGTGGATATTGTCGCAATTTTAAGCGAAAGCGAAGATGCACGAAACTATTGGTATGTTTTGAAAAATCGACTAAAAAAAGCGAACAGCGAAGTCCTTACAAATTGTAAGGGGTTGAAATTAACAGCTCCGGATGGCAAGAAACGTATGACCGATACACTAAACAGTGATGGCATTACGCTGCTTGCCAAACAATTTCCAGGAAACAAAGCAATGAAATTTCTCGATTGGTTCACTTACAGCGACAATACTATCGACGGACAGAGTAAAAAGAAAGCATATACTTTTTGGGACAGCAACTTAATTGTCGGCACAGAAGTGGGTAGCATTAAAGCCTTACAGAAAATTCACGCCTATATTTTTGGCGGACT
Organism: Cytophagaceae bacterium; assembly: GCA_031285765.1. Taxonomy (GTDB): domain Bacteria; phylum Bacteroidota; class Bacteroidia; order Bacteroidales; family Marinilabiliaceae; genus WRMI01. The sequence continues at coordinate 1,149 of JAITVO010000216.1, forward strand.
GTACGATTTTGCAGGACAGATACGACAAAAGAACATTAGCAAAGGCGGCTTTACATTTGCTCCCTGTCAGTATTTCAACATTACTTTACCAACGATTGAAAAGATGTCCGAAACTACATTTGACGAAATTGTAAACAAATATGTAGAAATGAATGTAGCCCACCCTTTTATGGAGGGAAACGGGCGAAGTACACGGATATGGCTTGATCTAATTTTTCGGAGAAGTTTGAAAAAGTGCATTGATTGGAGTAAAATCAATAAAAACGACTATTTGAATGCAATGATTGAGAGCCGTACTGATAGCACTAAAATAAAACAACTTTTAAGGGATGCTTTAACCTCTAAAATTCACGACCGCGAACTGTTTATGAAAGGTATTGATTATAGCTATTATTATGAAGAAAATGAATAAAATAGAGCAAATGATAGCAGAACTTTGCCCGAAGGGAGTAAAATTTAAAACATTATCAGAATTAGGCTATTTTTATGGCGGGCTGACAGGAAAAAGCAAAAATGATTTTTCCGATGGCAATGTTAAGTACATAACCTATATGAATGTTTTTTCAAATATTGCTGTCAATACAAACATAACAGACTTTGTTAAGATTGGTGACAGTGAAAATCAAAAACAAGTTGAAGTTGGCGATGTCTTGTTTACAGGTTCTTCCGAAACTGCTGAAGAATGTGGAATGTCGTCCGTATTGACAAAACAGATTGATGAGCCTTTGTTTTTGAACAGTTTTTGTTTTGGTTTTCGATTGTATGATAAAACATTGTTTTTGCCAGACTTTTTGAAATACCTTTTTAGAGGGGAAGATTTACGAAAACAAGTTGTAAAAACGGCAAGCGGCGTAACCCGTTTTAATGTTTCAAAAAAACGGATGGAAAAAGTTCTTATCCCCGTCCCCCCTATCCCCATCCAACAAGAAATCGTAAATATCCTCGATAAATTTACAGAGTTAGAGGCAGAGTTAGAGGCAGAGTTAGAGGCAGAGTTAGAGGCAGAGTTAGAGGCAAGGCGGAAGCAATATGAATACTACCGCAGTAAACTACTGACATTCAACGAAATAGGGGTGGGTATTAGGTGGCTGACTATGAGCGAGATAGGTGAATTGATTAGAGGAAAAAGATTTGTTAAGAATGATATTCTTTCAGAAGGAACACCTTGTATTCATTACGGTGAAATGTACACTCATTATAAAATATGGGCAGATGAAACAAAATCTTATTTAGAGCCAAGTTTGGCAAAGCAACTTCGAGTTGCTCATACAAATGATGTCATTATTGTTGCCGCAGGTGAAACTGTTGAGGATATTGGAAATGCAGTTGCTTGGTTGGGTGAATCGGATGTTGTTTTTCATGATGCTTGCTTTGCTTTTTCTCATAATGAGAACCCGAAATACATATCATACTTTATGCAAACAGACCTCTTTCGTTCTCAAATAAAAAGATATGTAACT
>JAITVO010000218.1 GCA_031285765.1 Cytophagaceae bacterium
AAAAACTCCAATTTCTTCGTTATGCTTCGGACGATAAAATGCTCATTTACGTTCATGTAAACTGCGCTTTTATCGCCTCGCAAGCCTCGAACTTTGAGTTTTTAGAGGTTCCCATAAAACGATTAATTCTATTTTATAAAAATGTCTATTGTTTTTTATTGTAACTTTGTATCGAAATAATCAATCATTTGTCTTGAATGTCATCACCATTGTAATATCACTGTATGTTAATAACCTCAACTAATCAGATAGAACTTGCCCGCATGTTTATCGAAAATACGGGACGAAATCTTTTCCTTACGGGAAAAGCTGGTACCGGTAAAACTACTTTTTTGAAGTATCTGAAACAAAATGCGCCAAAAAGGATGGTTGTGGTAGCGCCAACCGGAGTTGCCGCCATTAATGCGGGAGGCGTAACTATTCATTCGTTTTTTCAGTTGCCGTTTGGTCCGCAAATTCCCAATCATTATCTGTTGGAACATGACAGGCAGCCCGAAAACAACTACCGTTTTAATCGCGAAAAGCTAAATATAATAAGGAGCATCAACCTGTTGGTGATTGACGAAATAAGTATGGTTCGCGCCGACTTGCTCGACGCTATTGACGGCGTGCTGCGAAAATACCGGCAACGCTCAAAGCCTTTCGGCGGAGTGCAGGTGCTGATGATTGGCGATTTGCAGCAACTTGCACCGGTAGTAAAAGACAGCGAACAGACAATTCTTCGGAAATATTACAAAGGTCCGTTTTTCTTTCAGAGCAAAGTAATGGAACATCATCCGGTTGAAACTATTGAACTGACGCATATATTCCGCCAAAGAGACGGGTTGTTTATCAACGTTTTGAACGAAATTCGCGAAAGCAGACTTTCCGCCAAAGGCATGGAGCTTTTACAGAAGCGGTACATACCTGATTTTAAGCCGGTGGAAGGGTATATTACGCTTACATCGCACAATCATCTTGCGCAAACCATCAACAGCCGGCAACTTGATGTGTTGCCAAATTCTCCTGTAATATTTCGTGCTGTTATCGAAGGTGAATTTCCATCTTATTCTTATCCTAACGACGAAAATCTTGTACTGAAAAAAGGCGCACAGGTGATGTTTGTTAAAAACGACCCGTCGCGTGAGAAACTTTTCTTTAATGGAAAAATTGGTACAGTAATCGACATCGGAAAAGAAACTGTAACTGTGAAATGCGACGATGCCGATAATCCCATTACTGTGATGCCGGCTGAATGGCAAAACTATAAATTTTCGCTCAACACTACCACCAATGAAATTGAAGAAACTGTTATTGGAAAATTTACACAAATACCGCTGAAAGCAGCTTGGGCTATTACGATTCATAAAAGTCAGGGTTTAACTTTCGATAAGGTAATCATCGATTCCAACGCCGCTTTTGCACACGGACAGGTATATGTAGCGCTTAGCCGGTGCCGCACGCTGGAGGGAATTGTGCTGTCGAGCCCCGTTAATCCGGCGTCGATTATTTCATCAGAGCCGGTAACAGAGTTTATCAAGGAGTCGGAAAACAACACGCCTAATCATCAAAAAATATTATTGTATCGGAAAGAATACGAACAGGAACTGATTCAGGAACTGTTCGATTTTACAGGGATTCACAAAAATATGCTCTGGCTCGAAAAATATATTGATGAAAACCCAAACACCATTTTTGGCGAGCTTGCCGAAAGCGCCGAAAAAATAATCGCAGCTTTCCGTACAGATGTGATAGACGTGTCGGGCAAGTTTCAGCGTCAATTGCAACAACTTTTTCAGCATGAGGTTTCGCCGGAAAATAATAAACTGTTGCAGGAACGTGTAAAAAAAGGTTCGACTTACTTTCTCGAAAGCCTGAAAAAGCTGCTTACACCGATTTGTGTCAATCCAAATTACACCACCGATAACAAAGCTGTGAAAAAAGAAATCGGGAAACAACTTGAGCGGATTCGGCAAAAATATATTATCCACACCGAATGTTTGGCAGCATGCAGTAGCAATGGATTTACCATTACCGGCTATTTGTCTGCCAAATCGGTAAGTAATATTGAAAAAGCCCTTTCGCCTGTTAAAAAACAGTCGAGCGACGACTACACGTTATCTTCGGTTGTCAACACCGAACTGTACCGACGATTGAGGATATGGCGAACAAACAAAGCCGCCAAACTGAACATGCCCGAATATATGGTGCTTCCAACCAAATCTATTATTGTGATGTCCGACGATATGCCATCATCGCTTAAAGAACTGCTGCGAATAAAAGGGTTTGGCAAAACAAAAGTTGAAATGTTCGGGAAAGAGCTTCTCCTGCTTATCAATGCTTACAAAATGGACAGCAATAAAGGCGACGGAGTTGTTCTTGATTTTTCGCTTGATTCCGAAAAATCTCAAAAAGAGAAGGCACCCACCCTCGACGTAACATTGGGACTGTATCGCATGGGGTTTAGTGTTGATGAGATAGCAAAAAAACGCGAACTTGCAGTTTCAACAATCTATTCGCATCTTGTAAAAGGCATTGCCAAAGGCGAAGTTGATATACAAAAACTTATGAGTAGCAATAAAATCAGCATTATCACCGATTATTGCACTGCGCATCAGCCTCAAACCTCTACGGAAGTAAAGAACGCTTTGGGCGATGATTACAGTTACGATGAAATACGGATGGTGATGGCAAATATAAAACTGCGAACTGAGAGTTGTTAACGTCAGCTATGATTACGCGTTGATTTTTACAATTACTATTTTTTCAGGAAACAGGCTTGCTAATGTACGCAGATAAATCCCATAACATATTATGGGAACCTCTAAAAACTCCAATTTCTTCGTTATGCTTCGGACGATAAAATGCTCATTTACGTTCATGTAAACTGCGCTTTTATCGCCTCGCAAGCCTCGAACTTTGAGTTTTTAGA